>JAFEDV010000318.1 GCA_018241475.1 Pseudomonadota bacterium
AAGGCGATGCAGCCCGATGTAAAGGTCGTCGGGGCCGAACCGGAAACCGCCGCGCCGTTCGCACGCTCATGGGCCGCGAACGCGCCCCGAGAATTTCCGGAGCGTCAGACCACGTTCGTCGACGGCGCCGGCGGCTCCAGCATCATCCCGCGCATGTGGGAGCGCATGCGCCCCGTCACCGACGGCGCCATTGTCGTCACACTCGACGAAACGCGCCGCGCCATGCAACTCATGGCCGAGAAGGCGCGCGTGATCAGCGAAGGCGCGGGCGCTCTGCCGGTCGCCGCCGCCCTCTCCGGCAAGGCCGGCGATGGGCCGATGGTCGCCGTCGTTTCGGGCGGCAATCTCGACATGCGGAAATTCTGCGAACTGATCGCGATCTGAGTTTGCGTCCAAACGGCGCCCAGCCCGCATCTCATGAGCCAAAGGGACGAGAGTCCCGGGCTTATGGAGCACCCTCATGGAAGCCGATATCTTTGTGCCGTTTCTGTTTTTTGGCTTTTTGACCGCCGTCATCGTGGCGCCGATCATGGCCAAGGAAGCCACCAAGCGCTCCGCGCATCAGCTGGTTTCGCAGGCCATCGCGCGCGGCCAGAACCTCGATCCGGAGCTGTTGCAGCGTTTAAGCCAGGACGTTTTCTACGATGGCAACCGCGCTCGCCGCAGCCTCGGCAACGGCATCATCCTGCTCGCCCTCGCCGGCGGCTTTGTGCTTGCTGGCTACGTCACCGACGGCTGGGGCTGGGACGGCCATCGCGGCATGCTCATTCCAGCGATCATCATGGGCTGCGTCGGCGCGGCGTTCCTGGCGCTGGCGATTTTCGACTACTCGTTCAAACGGCGCGAAGGCTGATCGCGGTCAGGCGCCGTATGCGAACTCCCTGCCGTCGAGATCGATGGCGGGGAATTCCTGTTTTTCGCGCCAGTAGTCTTGGGTGTGCTGCCAATGGTGTTTCGAGCCGCGGCGCGGCATGAGATGCATGCTGCGCATCAGGTAGCCGGGATTGAAATTCTCCGGATCGATCCACGGAAGAATTTCCATCTCCCGGTCTTCGGCTGGAACCATCACCTCGACGCGCTTCACGCGCTTCTCGTCCATGCGCTTCAGCAAACGGCAGACGAAATCGCCGAGTAGATCCACGCGCAGCGTCCAGCTGGCGCGGAAATAGCCGAACACCCACACCATGTTGGGCACGCCGGTGAACATCATGCCGCGATAAGTTACGGTCTTGGCGAAATCGACCGGCTTGCCGTCGACGCTGAAGGGGATGTCGCCCAACACGCTCAGATTGAAGCCGGTGGCGGTGATGATGATATCGGCTTTCAGCTCGTTGCCGGACTTCAGCAGCACGCCGCCTTCGGTAAAGCGATCGATTTCATCGGTCACCATGGTCGCCTTGCCGGCGGCGATGCCCTGGAAGATGTCGCCTTCGGGCACGAAAGCGATGCGCTGGCGCCAGGGGCGGTAGCGCGGCGTGAAATGCGTCATGTCGTAGTCGGGGCCGAGGAATGCCCGCACGCCCGCCAGCAGCTCCTGCTTCAACGCCTCTGGCTCCTCGAACGAACGGCGCGTGAACTGATCCTGATCGTAGAGGATCTTCTTGCGCGCGATTTCGTGGATCCACATTTCGTCAACGCCGATTTGGCGCAGCATTTCCACCAGTTCGTTGATGTTGCGGCCGGGGATGAAATAGGTGGGCGAGCGCTGCAGCACGGTGACGTGCCTGCACTCGCCGGCAATGGCGGGAACGATGGTGGCGGTGGTGGCGCCCGAGCCGATGACGAGCACTTCCTTGTCTTTGAGATCGATGTCCTTCGGCCAGGTCTGCGGGTGGACGATGCGGCCCCTGTAGTCCTTGATGCCCGGCCAATCCGGCGTGTAGCCCTCGGCGTGGCGATAATAGCCCTGGCACATCCAGAGAAAGTTGCAGGTGAACGTGAGCTTTTCGCTCGTACCCACCCGCTCCACTTCGACAGTCCAGAGATTGGTCTGCCGGGAAAACGACGTGGAAATGATCTTGTGCTTGTAGCGAATGTGGCGCGCGAGATCATTTTCCTCGATCACCTCGCGCATGTAGTCGCGAATCTGCTCGGCCGTGGCGATCGGCGGCCCTAGCCACGGCTTGAAGCGATAGCCGAAGGTGTAGAGGTCGCT
>JAFEDV010000319.1 GCA_018241475.1 Pseudomonadota bacterium
CGCCGCGCACGCAAGCTGGAGGGGCGCAGCCGACAACGGGCACGAAGGCGATCAGCGCTCGCGCGCACGCTCGGATGCCGGCCTCGATGCGGACGAAATCGAGGCGACCGCCGCGCGCAGCGCCGAAGCAATTGACGCTGAGATCGCCGCCAACGAGGCCGCGCAGCGCGCCGCCGGGCACTGGGGCGTGCCGCTGTTCGCCTTCAACGACGAGCCCTTCTTCGGCCAGGACCGGCTCGACCATCTGATCTGGCGGATGCAGCAAGCCGGCCTCAAAGAGCGCTAAGCGTCACGGCGCGCCGGACGCTGCCTTGCAACACCGGCTGTCTCGATCTCGCTTCAAATTGAACGCCATACGCCGCCGGTCTCTTGCCGCCCTTCCGCATCGGCAGCACAATGGCTGCGACCTCTTCGTCGGAGACGCAGCCCATGAAGGTCCGGTTCTGGGGAACACGGGGCTCGATCGCCACGCCTGGGCCATCCACGGTCCGATACGGCGGTAATACGTCGTGCGTGGAAGTCCGCTCCAATTCCGGCGAAGTCATTCTGCTCGATTGCGGCACCGGCGCGCACGCGCTCGGCCAGGCGCTGAAGGAGCAGGCGAACGCCTGTTCCGGCCATATCCTCATCTCCCACACGCATTGGGATCACATCCAGGGCCTGCCGTTCTTCGCCCCCCTCTTCGCCCCCGGCAACGAATGGCACATCTATGGGCCGCGCGGACTCGGCCGCTCGCTCCAGGAAGTGCTGGCCGGGCAAATGGAATACGCCTACTTCCCTGTCGCGCTGAACGCCTTCGCCGCGACCGTCCACTTCCACGAGGTCGTCGAGGGGGGCTTCGCCATCGGCGACGTGCGCATCGCCACGCACTACCTCAACCACCCGGCCCTCACCGTCGGCTATCGCATCGAGGCGGATGGCGCGACGCTGGTCTACGCTACCGATCACGAACCCCACAATCCCGACGCCGGCTGCGGCCACACGAGCAGGCAAGAGACCGGTGATATCGCCCACGTTGACTTCATCCGCGACGCGGATCTCGTCATTCACGATGCTCAATACACGGCCGACGAATATCCCGCCAAAGTCGGTTGGGGCCATAGCACCACGGAGTACGCAGTCGACGCGGCCATTGCCGGCAACGTCAAGCACATCGTGTTTTTCCATCACGATCCGGCGCGCGATGACAGCGCCATTGATCAGCTCATCACCAACGCGCGCAAGCGCGCCGAAGACGCCGGGGCCCATCTGTCGATCACGGCGGCCGCCGAAGGCGCTATGCTCGACCTTCACGGCCGCAGCGAGCCGAAATTCTCGCCCTTCATGCCCTCAAGCCTCGTCAATCCGGCCAACGATCTCCTCAAGGAGCTTATTCTCATTGCCGGCGTCGCCGACGACGAGCGCGCCACCATCAAGGAAGCCGCCGACGCCGACAGCATTCCAAGCGTCACCGTTTCCGTCGACAAGCTGGAGGAAGCCATCGCAAGCGGGCATCCTTCGCTGATCTTTCTGGGCGACGCCGACAGCACCGTCGATCCCGTCCTGCTTTGTCAGAGGCTGCGTGCGCTTCCGGGGGACAATGCCCGAGGCGTGCCGATCATCGTCATCACCGAACAGACCAATGTTTCTGCTGAACGGGGCGAAGTGGCCGGCGTCACCGATTGGCTCACCCGGCCCTTCAGCATGCAATATGCTCGCTCACGCATGCGCGCATGGCTCATGCGCTCCATGCTGCGCTGGCGGAAGGCAGCGCTGCCCACCAACGAAGAAGCGCGCCTGGAGGCGGTGCATGGCCTTGGCCTCCTCGATACCGAAGCCGAAGAACGCTTCGACAGACACACCCGCATTGCCGCCGCCGCGCTCGATGCGCCAATCGCGCTGGTCACGCTCGTCGATCGCGACCGGCAATGGTTCAAATCGCACCAAGGCTTCGACTTCAGCGAAACCCCCCGCGACATTGGTTTCTGCTCGCATGCCATCCTCGAAAACGCGCCTCTGGTCGTGAACGATGCGCTCAACGACGATCGGTTCGCCGAGAATCCTGCGGTGGTCGGAGATCCGCGCGTGCGCTTCTATGCCGGCATTCCTCTGCGAACGTCCGACGGCATCCCCGTCGGTGCGTTCTGCATCGTCGATCACAAGCCGCGCAGCCTAAGCCCGACACAGCTCAAAATGCTGCAAGACATCGCCAAGCTGGTGGAAGAAGAGCTGGAGCATCCGCCGGACGCCAGCGTCGCCCACATCGAGCGCGTGCCCATGCGATCTTCGTGATTGCCGCGCACTGGCGCTTCATTCAGCGCCGGAGCACTTCGACGACCTTTAGCGGCAGGAGATTTCCGAGCAGCGGTTTCTCGACAATGTCGATGTCAGCCTCACGCGCGCGCCGACGCACGAACGCCGAGGGATGCGAGGTGATCAGGATGGCGGGGGGGGCCACGCCAATTGCGCGCAGGCGCGCCAAAGTATCGAGGCCGGAGAGCCCGGGCAACCTCTGGTCGATGATGATGCAGGTTCGCTCTCCGCGCGGCGGATCGTTCAGCAATTCTTCGCCGCTGCCGAACGCCACCACGTCGTAGCCGTCGGTTTCGAAGGTGAACCGGAGCGCGTTCCGGACGCCCGGATCGTCATCAACCAGAATGAGGCGCCCCAGCGTCGGCGGAATTGACATTTTGCAATGATGGCGCCCTCGGGGTCTAGCGGTTTTGATCAGGCTCAAGCCCCCGTCGAGCGCAGGAGCGCCATGCGCACGAGATCCGAAAGCGTGCGCGCCCGCATCTTTTCCATGACGTTCGCGCGATAAATCTCGACCGTGCGCGGGCTGATGCCGAGCTTCTGCGCCGCCGACTTGTTGGAGTCCCCCGCCACGATGGCCTCGAACACGTCCTTCTCGCGAGCCGTCAATTGCGCAATGCGAGTCTCGATTTCCCCACGTTCGGCTTGCCGACCGGCATCACCCCTGAGGCGCTCCCGAGCCGCTTCGACCGCGCCCAGGATTGCAGCGTCGTCGAACGGTTTCTCGATGAATTCGATAACACCCGCCTTCATGGCTTCGACGGCCATGGCGACGTCCGCATGGCCCGTCAAAACGATGATCGGGTGGCTGATCCTCATTTGCTTCAGCCTGGCCACCAGCTCGAGTCCGCTCATGCCCGGCATGCGCACATCGGTGATGATGAGGCCCGGCGCTAGCTGTGGCGCCTGGGCAATCAGCTCCGGCGCAGACCCATAGGTAACCACTGCAATGCCAGACGCATTCAGCGAGAAGGCGAGCGAGTCTCGAACGGCTGCGTCATCGTCGACGACATGAACGACGAAGTCTTCGCTCATGGGCCCTCCTCATTCTTGGCCAAGGGCACGGTGAACCGAAATACCGCGCCGCCGCCCGGATTGGTTTCGGTCCAAATGCGGCCGCCGTGCGCCTCGACGATAGTGCGACAGATCGAAAGGCCAACTCCCATGCCGTTCGGCTTAGTGGTGAAGAACGGCTGAAACAATCGCATCGCTGCCTGTTCATCGATTCCTGGGCCGGAGTCGGCGACGCTGACCGTCGCCATTTCGCCATCAACGGACGTGGCGACATCCAGGCGCCCTCCGTCCTGATCCTGCATGGCGTCCAGGGCGTTGCGCACCAAGTTGACGATAACTTGTTGGATCTGGACGCGATCGACGATGACGCGATCCAGGTAGGGCGCCATCCGATAGGATACGGCGACTCCGCTTTCCTTGACGCCAACCAGCGCCAGCTCGCACGCCTCGTGCACGAGCTTGGCCACGGACTCGACGCTGCGTTCGCCCTCGCCACGGGCAAGGAAGTCGCGAAGTCGTCGGATGATGTCGCCGGCCCGCACCGCCTGGTCGGCCGCCTTTTCCACCGCTTCGCTGACCCTGGCCTCACTGCCGGGGCCGCGCGCCATCAGTTTGCGGGCGCCGTTCAGATAGTTCGCGATCGCACTCAAGGGCTGATTGAGTTCGTGCGCCAGCGCCGACGCCATCTCGCCCATCGCGCTCAAGCGCGAAATATGCACCAGCTCAGACTGCAGTTCTTCCAGGCGCGCCTCACTTTCCTGTCGCTCGGTGAGATCGCGAACGAAGCCAGTGAACAAGCGCCCTGGACCCGAGCCGGCCTCGCCCACCGCCAGTTCCATTGGAAAGGTGGCGCCGTCTTTACGCAGGCCGACCACGATGCGGCCAATGCCGATAATGCGCTTCTCACCGGTCGTCAGATAGCGGTCGATATAGCTGTCATGCTGATTTCGGAACGGCTCCGGCATCAGCATGCTGACATTGCGCCCAAGCACTTCGCTGGCGCGCCAGCCGAACATGCGCTCCGCCGACAGCCCGTAAGACTGAACGATGCCGGAAGCGTTGATCACGATCATCGCCTCGGGCGCTGTGTCCAAGATCGAACGCAGGTGTGCGTCGCGCTCGTGCAGCACGCGCGCGGACGCTTCCCGTTTGCGCCGCCGCCGTACGGCCCATTCGCCGATGCCGGCGGCGATCACGCCGAATAGCAAGAATAACCAGATGACGCCTGCGTCGGAAAAACCGCGCTGCGGGCCGAGCCACAGTCCGACAGCAAGGCCCAGGACCGTGACTGGGAGAGCCGTCAGCGCGCCGCGCCAAAACGCCGCCGCCGCCACTGCGGGAAGGAAAAGGAGCACCGGGATGTCTAGGGTGACGCGCGTCGGCAGGATGCCGGAGGCGGCGACAAGTGCGACGAGAACGACCGGTGGGATGATGACGTCCAGCCTCAGGCCGCGCAGATATTCGCGCCACGGGGCGTCCCGCCCGTTCTTTTCAATGGCTTGCGTCACCGCTCGGCGCCTTCTGTCTCTAGCGTAATTCTACCCAGTTTCGGTCGCGCCCATCCAAATTGTCGCGGCGACACAAGCCTAGGCCTAGCGGCCTACGGGATTCTCCTTAAGCGTCCATCCCGAATTTCGGCGTCCCAAGGCGCAGCTTAGCTTCGGCTCGATCGCAGGAGTTGAGCATGACCGCCCTTGACGCGACCACGAAAGCACCCGCCGACATTATCGATCTGGGGCCGGCGCTTTCCCTCCGAGGCACTCGTATGCATTTCGAGCGCAACGAAGAGATCTTTGGCGAAGGCGAGCCTGCGGAATACCTCTACCGGGTTGTCTCGGGCGCCGTTCGCGTCATGCGCTTCTCCACCGATGGACGGCGTCAGATTCTCAGCTTCCACCTCCCCGGCGAAGTTTTCGGCATCGAACTCGCCGACAAGCACAGCCTGACCGCCGAAGCGCTCGATTCGACCGAGGTGGTGATGGTGCGTCGCTCTCTGTTGGAGAAGGCCGCGGCCGAAGACGCCCGCGCGGCCCGTTGCTGGTTGGAGCACGCCTCGCACACGCTCGACAATGCGCGCGACCACGCCCTCATTCTCGGCCGCAAGGGCGCCGGCGAGCGGGTCGCCGCATTCCTGCTTGGCATCTCCAAGCGTCTGGGCCAGGAATTGGACTTGCCAATGTCGCGCGCCGACATCGCCGATTACCTGGGCCTCACCATTGAGACCGTGTCACGGGCGTTCACGGAAATGGAACGCCAGCACGCCATCGGGCTTCCGAGTTCGCGCCACGTAGTAATGCGCAACCGCTCGACACTGGCCATGGCCGCCGCGTAGAATCAGCGTTCCTCGCTGCTCCCGCGGAGAAGTCGATGATTAAGAGTTTGGGCGTTCTCGGCGCGGCGCTGTTGCTGGCTGCATGCGTGACGCCCCAGGAACAAAGGGCCGCGACTCTCGCGCGTGGCCACGACCTCGCGGCCACCCACTGCTCGTCTTGTCACGCGGTCGAGCGGCAGGGACAAAGCCCGGCGCCGGAAGCGCCGCCCTTTTCGTCGCTGTCGCACGGTTACCGTGTGAGTACGCTCGATCAGGCGCTCAATCACGGCATCAGCGTTGGCCACCCGGCGATGCCGGAGTTTCGCTTCGCCCCGAATGATGTGCAAGCGCTCGTCCTCTATCTGCAATCGATCCAGGACATGGGCCCGGGAAGCTGATCACCGATCTGCATCGCACAGTCTTCTGAAACAATTGTGATTATGGATTTCCAGGCCCG
>JAFEDV010000031.1 GCA_018241475.1 Pseudomonadota bacterium
AACGTCGGCGCTGCGATCGCCGGTGACCCGGCCGCTATCCAGGTCGAACAGATAGGTCTGCGGAATGGCGAGCGTGCCGTGCTCGCTCCAGCCTGGGCCTCCGGGTCCGCCCGGACCGCCCGGACCGCCGGGTCCCCATGGCCCGCCTGGACCGGGCGGAAATGGACCAAGCCGCGTGCAATCGAAGCCGCCGCGGCGTGCGACGCAGCGCTGGAAACGCGGCGCGTTGGTCTGCACCGAACCCGCATCGCCGTATTGGCAGACCAGGGCGGGTCGGCCGCCGATATCTTGCACGCGCGTGTCGGTTAGGCGGTCTCGGATCGGCGTCGTCCACCAATCGCGCGGCAGCGGATTGGTGATCGTGCGTGTGGCGTCCGGCAGTGGACACTCGATTCGTACCTGCGCCGACGCCGGCGCAGCATTGAACACGAAGAAGGTGAGTGCGGCGGCGATGGCGCCGCTCAGGATGATGCGCATTGGCTTCCCCAGCAGGTTTAGGCGCGTCCTCGCAGCGCCAGTGTGGGCGCCCAAACGTGGCGTTTCGCGGGCGTCCGGACAGAATATCCTCTCCGCCGCGAAACGCCATGGGCGGTTTTCGACCAGTGGTGGGGGCGGACCAAAATGTCGAAGAAGGCCGCGCAGGCCGAAACCGTCGATAGCGGCCAATAGAATGGCATAGTGAGCGCCGCGCGCAAATGGCTCCAGTTGCGCGAAAGCGCGCTTGCGCTGAGCGAAGCGAAGACGGCGACGGTGTAGCCGCTGAGGGCCACCACGAAATCGACCGATTCAAGCAGGCGATCGGGTGAAAGCAGCGCGGCGAGAATGACGAATGCGATCGGCCCGTGCGCGAAAGCGGCGACAACGCCGCCGCCAAGGATGAGTTGCATGGATGCGAACGGCGGCAGGCCCATCTCTCGCATCGTGCGAAGCGGGTCGCGCATCAGCACAAGCCACGTCTGGATGTGTCCCTTGATCCAGCGGGCGCGCTGACGGCGCCAGGCTCGAAAGGTGATCGGAGCTTCTTCCCAGGTCGGCGGCGCGATGACGCCGCTATGGTAACCGTCGCGTGCGAGCCGATAGCCGAGGTCGGCGTCTTCCGTAACATTATTCGGGTCCCAGCCGCCGATGCCGCGCAGAATTTCCGTGCGGAAGTGGTTGCTCGACCCGCCGAGCGGCAGCGGCAGGCGGAGCTTCGCAAGCAGGGGTAGGATTTCGCCGAATTGTATGGCGTATTCGGCCGCGAATTGCCGTGCGATCCAGGCGTCGTCGGCGTTGTCGACAACGAGCGGCGCCTGCACGCAAGCGAGCTGCGCGTCGCCATCTTCGAACGCCGCCAATGCTGCGCGCAATTGCTGCGGATGCGGGCGGTCTTCGGCGTCATAGACCGCGACGTACTCCCCGCGCGCGACGGAGAGCCCGACGTTGAGCGCCTTCGGCTTGGTGCGCGGCGCTGCGGCTGGGACGATCAAGACCGCGATGTGCGCGGGCTTTGAAACGCGCTGCGCGGCTGCGACGGTATCGGCGTCGTCGCTTTCGACCAGCAGTTTCACGTCGAGCGCCTCGGCGGGGTAATCCAGCCGATTGATCGCGGCGACAAGCTCGGCGACGCCGGCGGCCTCGCCATAGAGCGGACAAAGGATCGTGTAGGTCGGCCAGTGCTGCGGGGCGGCCAGGCGCGACAGGATTGGCGTCAGGATCGAGGCGGCCACGAGCCGCCAGGCAATGGCGGTCGTGAACAGCAAGAGCGCTGCGACGTGAAGTGCAAACAGCGTCGTGCCGAGTGCCGACGACGCAGCCCACCAAAGCCCCGCAATGATGAGTGCGAAGGCGACGACCTGGGTGAAATGCAAGACCCGCTTGGCGGAGCGCTGCCCGTGGTTGCGGTGGAAGCCGAAACGCGCGCTTTCGAGGGCGGCTGCGTCGAGCGTCGCCGCTGCGGCTTGTTCCAAGCCGTTGTGAGACCCCGCCCCGTCCGACCCCATGCGTGCGTCACTCGCGCTTAAGGCGAGTTACCCACAACGGCCAGAGGTTGCAATACGCAATCTTGAAGAGCTCAAAGCAGAGTTGCCCGCGCTACGCGCTGGGCGTCTTGCGGGCTCTGCGCCAGGGCTGCCTGCAGACGCTCGGCGGTCTGCTGCGCCAAGGTCTCGAGCGCATCGCCGGGGTGGGCGACAGCGACGGTCGCGATGAGCGCGCGGGCGCGTGGGCCATGAGCGACCGGATCGAGCGCCAGAAGCGCGACCGCGTAGTGAAGCACGATCAGGATGTCGTCCGGGGCGAGAGCGCGGGCGCGTTCGAATTCGGCAATGCCGGCGCTGGCGCGCGCGCCGTAGAGCATGGCGCCTGCGACGCCGCCACGACGGACGACTTCGAGATTCCAGGCGCCGAGCAGGGCATGGGCGTGAGCGCTGTCGGGATCGAGCGCCAGGGCTTGGTCGATCAGTCTCTTGCCGCGCGCCGCGTAGCCGCTGGCGAAGGCATGTGCAAGCGAGGCGCGCCGGCCTTCCACCCCGTACACCAGCGCCAACTGCAGGAGCGCCTCGACAGAACCCGGATCCAGCGCCAACGCTTGGCGCGCGCTCGCGTCGGCGCGGGCAAGCAGCGCATCGATTTCGCTGGAGGAGTTGGCCGAAGCACAGGCGGCGAGCAGAGCACGCGACGCGAGGGCGCGGCTGGTCGCCGAGGGCTGGCCGTCGGCAAGGTCGGCGGCGGCGACGTACTCGCCGGCCGCATATAGGCGCAGAGCCGCGCTGGGCGGCTCGGCCATGGCGGGCGCGCCGGTGAGGCAGGCCAGAAGCGCAATGAACAAGAATGTCTGGCGCATCAAAATGAACCTGAGCCGACGCCAGGCTAGCGTAAAGCGCCGGTTCTGCCATTTGCGTTCACTCTTTCGTTGATTTCATGGCCCTGGTTTGAGCTATAGCACCGGATCGAGGGGAGCATGGAACCGGTCGCTTTCGAGAATTTGTTGCGGCGCATCGCGGCGGCGGCGACGGCGTACCGCGCCGAGAGCGGGGCGCGGCCGCATCGGCCCGACATCGCGTATCGCGACGCGCTCGCGCGTTTCAGTGCGCCGACTCCGCAGCGCGGTGCGAGCGAAGACGAGGTGATCGCCGAGTTGATGGCGCAGGCGCCGCCAGGGCTGGCGGCGATGACCGGTCCTCGCTTCTTCGGTTGGGTGATTGGCGCCACCGAGCCCGCAGGCGTTGCGGCCGACTGGCTGGTCAGCGCGTGGGCGCAAAACACTGCCAATGCGACGGCAACGCCGTCAGCCTCGGCGATCGAGGAAGTCGCGTCACGCTGGCTCCTCGATCTCTTGGACTTGCCGCGCGAGTCGTCGGTGGGATTCGTCACCGGCGCCACGATGGCGAACTTCACCTGCCTGGCCGCCGCGCGCAGCGAGGTGCTGCGCCGCGCCGGGTGGGACGCCGAAGCCGATGGCCTGTTCGGGGCGCCGCCGATCAATGTCGTGCTCGGCGAGGAGGCGCACTCGACGATCTTTTCGGCGCTAAGATATCTCGGCTTGGGCGCAAAGCGCGTCGTCTCCGTCGCCGTCGATGGCGAAGGCGTCATGCGCGCCGACGCCTTTGCGCAGGCGATGCGGGCGTTGAAGGATCCGACCATTGTCATCGCCCAGGCAGGCCACATCAATTCGGGCGCATTCGATCCGATCCGCGACATCGTTCCGATCGCGCGCGAGAAGGGCGCGTGGGTGCATGTCGACGGCGCCTTCGGCCTGTGGGCGCGCGCCGCCAAAGACATGCAACCGCTGGCGGCGGGCTTCGAGTTGGCGGATTCGTGGGGCGCCGATGGCCACAAATGGCTGCAGACGCCGCATGATTGCGGCTACGCGATCGTCCGCGATCCGGAAGCGCATCGCCGCGCCATGACCATCGCCGCAAGTTATCTGCCGGCCGACGCCGAGCGTCATCCCGCCGACTACGTGCCCGAGCTCTCACGCCGCGCGCGCGGGCTGCCGACTTGGGCCATGATCAAGACGCTGGGGCGCGAAGGGATCGGGGCCATGGTCAGCCGCCATTGTGCGCAGGCACGGCGCTTTGCGGCGCGGCTGGCCGAGGATCCAAGCGTTGAGATCATGAACGAGGTGGCGCTCAACCAGGTTGCGGTGCGGCTGGGACGCGACATGGACGGCGAACGCTCGGATGCCCTGACCTTGAAGACCATCGCGCGCATTCAACGCGAAGGCGAGTGCTTTGTCGGCGGCGCAGTATGGCGCGGACGCCAGATCATCCGCATCTCCGTGATCGGCGCGCCGACCACCGACGCCGACATCGACCGCAGCGCCGATGCGATCCTGCGCGCGTGGCGCGCGGAAAGAGAGGCGGGCTGATCGGAGGATCAGCCCGCTTGCGCGGCGGCTATTGACTGCCCGGCGCGACGCCGGCGCCGATGTTCTGCTGGATGAAGCCCAGCGATTCAGTGAACACCGTGCGCCAGGCGTCGCCTTGATCCGGCAGGTAATAGTGATTGATCCCGTGCAGCGTTATGAGCCGGACGGGGTGTCCCGCGCGTTGCATGGCGCGCTGCATGATTTGGCTTTGCTCGTATGGAACTGTGAAGTCCTCGTCGCCGTGAATGAGCAAGAGTGGTATCGTGACGCGTGACGCGTTTTCGGCTGCAGAGTGTGCGACCATCATGTCGTGATCGCGATTGAGATCGCCCATCGCGTCGGACCAGTACCTAAAACTCGTGCTCTGGCTGCCGGCGCCGCCGCCGCGATAGCCGGCATCCTCACGAGGTTCGCCATCTCGCGACCATCGCAGCATGGCCGACATATCGGAGATGCCGGCGCCTGCGATCGAGCATTTGTAGATGTCGGTGTTTTCGAATGAGGCGGTGAGCGCGACGTATCCGCCATAGGACCATCCCCAAATGCA
>JAFEDV010000320.1 GCA_018241475.1 Pseudomonadota bacterium
AAGATGCGGCGCGATGCGCGCCCACTGCGCGTCGCTCAGCCAGAACAGATTTTTGCGCACGATGACCTCTCCACAAATCGGCCATCGCATTGTTCGCGCAAATTATTTAATGAGTTTTGACCCTAATACAGGAGATGTGGACGCCGTTCCTTCGCCCAAGCCCGTTCATCCGGCGCGGTCAACGCATCGAGATCAGCCGGCGACGCGTTCGCATCGTCGACCCACTCGCGCAGCAGCGGAGAGCCGTTGATGACATCGATCGGCAATTTCCCGAATGCGTACTCATAAGGAAAGTCACGCCACAATTCATAGCTCGGATAGAGCCGGCGGATAGCCTTGAACGCGAGCGCCTGCAAACGCCATGGCTTGAAAACCGCGTGATCGTAGTACGGCCCTTCCGTGTGAATCTGCACGCCATTGCAAAGCTGCTTCACATGCTTGTGGAAGGTCGGCTCAAACCAGCACGCGCGCAGCTTGCATCCGCGTAGCCAGTGCGGCGCCAGCTTTTCCATTTCAGCGATCACCGCGCGCGCATCGATGTCCGGCGCCCCGAACAATTCGAGCGGCCGCGTGGTGCCGCGCCCTTCGCTCAGCGTGGCGCCCTCGAGCATCACCGTGCCGGCATAGGCGCGCGCCATCCACAAATTCGGCGCGTTCGGCGAAGGGTTGATCCAGGTGCGCTCGCCCAGCGGCCAGCCAAAACCCGGGCCTTCATCCGGCCGATAGTTCTCCGTCGCGATCACGCGATACGCCACGTCGAGCTCGAAGTGCTTGATGAACCAATGTCCGAGTTCGCCAAGCGTCAGTCCGTGCCGCATCGGCATAGGTCCGGCCCCCACGAAACTTTCCCAACCCGCGCGCAGCGCCAATCCCTCGATCGGCCGGCCCGCCGGATTGGGCCGATCTAAGACCCAGACTTCCTTGCCGTCCTTGGCGCAGGCTTCCAGCATGTAGAGCAGCGTGGTGATGAAGGTGTAGATGCGGCAGCCCACATCCTGCAGATCGATCAGCACCGCATCGAACGTCGACATCATCTGTCCGCTCGGCCGCCGCACGTCGCCGTACAGACTGAACACCGGAATGCCGAGCAGCGGATCGTTGTAGTCCGCCGTCTCCATCATGTTGTCCTGCTTGTCGCCGCGCATGCCATGCTGCGGTCCGAACGCGGCGCTGATCCGGATGTCGCCGCACGCCGCCAGCGCATCGAGCGAATGCGTCAGGTCCGTAGTCACCGACGCAGGATGCGCCACCAGCGCCACGCGCTTGCCCGCCAGCGGCGCCCGCAGCGACGCATCCTCCAAGACGCGATCGATGCCAAACTTCATGGAAGCTCCAACGCAAAACCATCGACGTGATGAAAGTCCGGTTTGCCCGGCGGATGCTTCAGCGCCCAATACGACTTTGCGCCATCTGTTTCTTCAATCACCGCCGTCAGCGCTAGTTGCCAACTCTTCGCCGCAGCCAACGCGGGAATTGAACTCAAATCCACACTCGCGCGAAGCTCGTATCGCGGCGGGCGCCCGCCTGTCGTCATGATCCGCGGCGTCATGATTTCGAGCACGGACATCCCCTCGCGATAGTCGTCAAAGATGTAAGCAGCCCATTGCGTCGAGGGGGACAGATTAACCTCAACGTAGGCCTGGTCCGATATCCGAACGAACATTTCAAAGCAGGTGTGTCGCCAAAGGCCGTCGGTGCGGTCCGGCGCCACTGGCGTCGGTAGCAACAGTGTCTCGCTGGCAATCTCTCCGACGTAACTCAAGATGAGGCGCCCGCGTCGGTCACGCACAACATCGACTGACAGTCGTGTCACAGCCGCGCAGGGCGTATCGGGGTGAGGCGTGAGCGAAACGCGCATGGATGGTTGGTTCTAGTCCGCAATCTTTAACAGCGTCATTCCGGACGCGCGGAGCGCGATCCGGAACCCAGGGGCAACAGCACAGGCGCTTTACGATCCCCTGGGTTCCGGCTCTCCCTTCGGTCGGCCGGAATGACGAAGCTTGGTAGTTTTGGACGAATTTCGTCCATGTGCTAAGCGGCGGCAGCATGACCACCACTATCGCCAATCTCAAATCCGATTTCCTTCGCGGCGCCGTCGCCCGCGGGCAATTCCACCAATGCACTGATTTGGAAGGCTTGGACAAAGCCGCCGTTGCAGGCGTCACCGGCTATATCGGTTTCGACATGACGGCGCCCAGCCTGCATGTCGGCAATCTGACCCAGATCATGACCCTGCGCCGCCTCCAGCAAGCCGGCGGCAAACCCATCGTGCTGCTCGGCGGCGGCACCACCCGTGTCGGCGATCCCTCCGGCAAGGAGGAAATGCGCCAGCTGCTCACCGAGGAGCAGATCGTCGAGAACACGCAGTCGATCCGCGGCACGTTCGAGAAGTTCCTGCGCTTCGGCGCAGGCAAAACCGACGCCCTCCTTGTCGACAATTCCGAGTGGCTGTTGGCGCTGAACTATCTTGATTTCCTGCGCACCGTCGGCCGCCACATGTCGGTCAACCGCATGCTGACCATGGATTCCGTGAAGCTGCGTCTCGAGCGCGAGCAGCCCATGAGCTTCATCGAGTTCAACTACATGATCCTGCAGGCCTACGACTTCGTGGAACTGAAGAAGCGCTATGATTGCGACCTGCAGATGGGCGGCAGCGATCAGTGGGGCAACATCGTCAACGGCGTCGAATTGGGCCGCCGCATGGAAGGCTTCGAGCTCTTTGGCCTCACGCAGCCGCTCATCACCACCGCCAGCGGCGCCAAGATGGGCAAGACCGCCCAAGGCGCGGTCTGGCTCAACGCCGACATGCTGAGCCCCTACGATTACTGGCAATACTGGCGCAACACCGAGGACGCCGACGTCGGCAAGTTCCTGAAGATCTTCACTGACCTGCCGCTCGAGGAGATCGCGCGGCTCGAAGCGCTACAAGGCGCCGAAATCAACGACGCCAAGAAGGTGCTCGCCACCGAAGCCACTGCGCTTCTGCACGGCCGCGATGACGCGAACAGGGCCGCCGGCGCCGCGCAAGCCACTTTCGAACGCGGCGTGCGCAGCGACGATCTACCCACGTTTCCGATTTCGCAGTCCGAGATTTCGGCCGGTGTTCGAGTCGCCGCAGCGTTCGTGCGGGCAGAACTGGTGTCCTCGAATGGTGAAGCCAAACGTCACATCGCGGCGGGCGCCCTGCGGGTAAACGATCACGCTGTCGACAACGACACCGCAATGCTCACCGCCGCTGACGTAGTCGATGGCGCCATCAAGCTCTCTTTGGGCAAGAAGAAGCACGCGCTCCTGCGCGTGAGCTGACGCAATTGGCCTGCCGCTCCCGCGATCACCGCGAGGGCGCGGCGCTGGCGGTTGCTTCGCCGCCGGCCCCCGCCGTCTGGGGAGCTGCG
>JAFEDV010000321.1 GCA_018241475.1 Pseudomonadota bacterium
GGAACATCGCCATTTCGGCTTCCTGCATCGCCTTTGCAAATTCGGCGATCTGCGGAAATTTCTTCATCATGATGGCGCCGACCCTGGCCAATTCCGCGGGGTCGCTGAGCTTTCTTGCGCGGCCGCCGATCGAGACGCCCTTGATGTCGTTCCAGCTCTTATAAGGATCGGTGATGGCGATGGAGACCCGGTCGTCGCGGGCGATGTTCTTGGCTTTCTGCGATTGCGACCAGGTGCCGAAATAGATGGCCATGCCGTCATTGACGAAGCTGACCGTGGTCGCCTGCGGATAGCCGTCGGCGCGATTGGTGGCGATGGTGAGATCGTCTGCGGCGTCGATGATGGATACGATCTTGTCGCGCTGGTCTTTGCTGAGCATGAGCGGGCCTCCGCCACGCATCAGCGCCCGTCAGGCCGCGCGTGTCGTTGATTTGCGTCAAAGCGGCGGGTGCTCAGATGCCGCCGTACCATTCATAGCCGGCGCGATCTTCCCAATAGCCGCCCCCGCCGCCGCCAATATGGGCGAAGCTCTCCACCGCCTCGATGCGCATGATGAACTTGGCTTGCTGGTAGCCCAGCTGGCGCTCCACCCGCAGCCGGATTGGCGCCCCATGCGGCCAGCGCCGCAAACAAGTACTTTCCTTGCTGACAAAGGCTCTAAATGCTATTCCTTCCGCATGGGAAAGATCGAACGCGCCATCAAAGCTCTCGAGGCGCTCCCCCCGGAGCGGCAGGACGAAGTCGCAGATATGATCTTGGAACTGGCCGATGCGGTGCAACGCCCGCCTGGTAAGTCGGTCCTAACCGAAGATCAGCTTGCAGAGGTTCAGCGGCGGCGGGAGACCTTTCGACCAGGCGACCCGGGCCGCATCGATCAGCTCATCGCGCGCCTGAAGTGAAAAGTCTTACCTGGGACGATCGCGCCCTCGACGACTTGGATTCCATTGGCGCCTACATCGCAGCGGACAATCCACACGCCGCCGTTCGCGTTGTTGAATATATTCGGCGAGCTGCGCGTTCGTTAGAGACATCGCCGGAGCTGGGCAAACCCACATCAAGACCCGGCATTCGTGAATTCGTTCTAACGCGTCATCCGTACGTGTTGGCCTACGAAGTTATTGGGGATGCGGTTCGCATCCTTGCCATATTTCACCACCGCCAAAATCGGCGCTAGGACTTCTTTCGGGCAGCTCCGCCAGCGACTATGGTCCTCCGGCGGCGAGAGGAAGATGGAGGAACGGCTTTTCATCAGCTACGCGAGCGAGGACGAGGCGGTGGTCAACCGCATCGTCGCCTACCTCGAAGCACATGCAGTGCCTTGCTGGATCGCTTCGCGCGATATCCCGCCACGGGCGATCTACGCCGACGCCATTGTTGAAGGCATGCAGAGCTGCGGCGCCTGCGCCGTGCTGGTGAGTGCGGCGTCGAACGCGTCGAAAGCCGTGAAGCGCGAAGTCGAACTTGCCAGCCATGAAGACAAGGCCTTCATCCCAATCCGGATTGATGGCAGCGAGCCGACATCGGGGCTGGCGTACTACCTGCGGAATTCGCAGTGGGTCGAATATGAGCGCGACGGCGATAAGGCGCTGGATCGTATCGTTGGCCAGCCACGAGCGGAGTCATCGGCTACAGGCGGACCTTCTGCGCCGGCAAGAGCTGCTGACATTTTCGAAATCAGGAGAGACTTTCAACTTCTCGGCGCCGAGGCGCCGATGGAAATCATTTGGGACGGCGGTCGCATCGGACGGCTTTCGGTGGGGCAGACAAAGCGTTTTGCGCTCACCGGCCCTGCGACGCTTCAGTTCGGCGTGTATCTTTCTTCCTACGCAGATCGTCTCTCTGCTCCAATTCGGATTGAAGCGAGCACAGCATCGCTTCATCTTCGCGCGCGAATCGATTGGGGGTTCTTTCCAAAAGCTGTGCTCGTTTGGTTCGGCGATGAACTCGATCCGGTCAGCGCGCCGCTCAGTCCAATGGACAGTGATCTGAGAAACATTCCAGAACGTGCCGTAAAGCGCCTGCGCTAGCCTCGCCCCACGCCCAGCTCCAGCACATCTTCGAACGTCCGCAGCCCGCCGCGTTGTGCATTGACCAACACGGCCATGTTGCCAGGCGCGTGCTTGTTATCGAGCATCTTTTCATGCGCGTCCGGGATCTTGTCCCAGGGAAACACTTCCGACATGGCCGGGTCGATGCGGCGATCGATGACCAGCTGGTTGGCTTGGCTGGCATGATAGAGGTGCGCGAAGTGCGAGCCCTGCACGCGCTTCTGGCGCATCCACAGGAAGCGCGCGTCCATGGTGAGATTATAGCCGGTGGTGCCGGCGCAGATGACGACCATGCCGCCGCGCTTGCATACCAGCACCGACACGGGGAACGTCGCCTCTCCCGGGTGTTCGAACACAATGTCGACGTCCTTGCCGCCGGTGATTTCCCAGATGGCTTTGCCGAACTTGCGGCTCTCTTTCATGTAGTCGCCGAACTCAGGGCCGTTCACTTTCGGTAGCTGGCCCCAGCACTTGAAATCGTTGCGGTTGAGCACGGCTTTCGCGCCCATCGACAGGACATAATCCTTCTTTTCTTCCGATGAGACGACGCCAATGGCATGCGCGCCGCTCACGGCGCAGAGTTGCACGGCGAAGACGCCGAGACCGCCTGAAGCGCCCCACACCAGCACGTTCTGTCCGGGTCTGAGCACGTTCGGGCGCCAGCCGAACAGCATGCGATAGGCGGTCGCCAGGGTGAGCGTGTAGCAGGCGCTCTCTTCCCAGGTCAGATGCTTCGGGCGCGGCATCATTTGCCGCGCCTGTACCTTGCAGAATTGCGCGAAGGAGCCGTCGCTCGTCTCGTAGCCCCAAATCTTCTGCGACGGCGAGAACATCGGATCGCCGCCATTGCATTCTTCGTCATCGCCATCGTCCTGATTGCAATGGATGACGACTTCGTCGCCCGGTTTCCAGCGCTTCACCTTCGAGCCAACCGCCCAAACGACGCCCGCCGCATCGCTCCCAGCCACGTGATAGGCGCCCTTGTGCACGTCGAGCACCGACACAGGCTCGCCGAGTGCGGCCCAAATGCCGTTGTAGTTCACGCCTGCGGCCATCACGAGCACGAGCGCCTCGTCCTCGCCGCACACCGGCACCGGCACTTGCTCGAGCTGCATGGCCTGCTTAGGCCGGCCGTGCCGTTCCTTGCGGATCGCCCACGCCCACATCAATTTGGGCGCATGAAACTGCGGCGGGATTTCGCCGATGGCGTAGATGTCTTTTCCGCCTCCCGCTGCGTCAGCCATCGTCAACGCCTCCTCCGTCGCCGGACAATGACCCCTTCCGCTGCACTGCGCAACGCCGCCGCGCGAACGCGGAGAAAAGCTTCACCGCAAGGGATATTGCGGCGCACCTGACGCGAATTTCCTGCTAGCCTTTTGTCGAGTCAGATGAGCGAGCGCTTCCAGCATCCGCCCGATCCGCCTTGGATCTTCCGGACCTACGCCGGACATTCGACGCCGGCCGAGTCGAACAAGCTTTATCGCGCCAATTTGGCGCGCGGTCAGACGGGACTTTCCATCGCCTTCGATCTGCCGACGCAGACCGGCTACGACAGCGACCACGTCCTGGCGCGCGGCGAAGTCGGTAAAGTCGGCGTGCCGGTGGGCCATTTGGGCGACATGCGCACCCTGTTCGACGGCATTCCGCTCGAACGCATGAACACGTCGATGACCATCAACGCGCCGGCGGCGTGGCTTTTGTCGCTCTACGTGGCATTGGCCGAGGAGCAAGGCGCCGATCCGAGAAAACTCACCGGCACGACGCAGAACGACATCCTGAAAGAATATCTCTCGCGCGGCACCTACATGTTCCCGCCGGCGCCGAGCCTGAAACTGACTGCCGACACGATCGCCTGGAGCCTTGACGCGATTCCAAAATGGAATCCGATCAATGTCTGCTCGTATCATTTGCAGGAGGCCGGCGCGACGCCGGAGCAGGAGCTGGCGTTCTCGCTGGGTGCGGCAATCGCGGTGTTGGATGAGCTGAACGCGCGCGGCGAGATCGCGCCCGAACGCTTCGCGGACGTGTTCAGCCGCATCTCCTTCTTCGTGAATGCCGGCATGCGCTTCGTTACCGAGCTCTCGAAAATGCGCGCCTTCACGCTGCTCTGGGACGAGATCGGCCGCGAACGCTACGGCGTCCACGACGAAAAGGCGCGACGCTTCCGCTATGGCGTGCAGGTGAACTCGCTGGGGCTGACGGAACAGCAGGCGGAGAACAACGTCTATCGCGTCCTACTGGAGACGCTGGCCGTTACCCTCTCGAAAAACGCCCGCGCCCGGGCGGTGCAGCTGCCCGCCTGGAACGAAGCGCTGGGGCTGCCGCGGCCGTGGGATCAACAATGGTCTCTACGATTGCAACAGGTGCTCGCGTACGAGACCGACCTGCTCGAATTCGAGGACATCTTCGATGGCTCGAAGGTGATTGAGGCGAAAGTGCGCGAACTGGTGGACGGCGCACGCGCGGAGTTGAA
>JAFEDV010000322.1 GCA_018241475.1 Pseudomonadota bacterium
AAGCCCTCCCGGAAGTGAAACGAAGCACATGGCCTATCGCGGCAGTCAGGATCCTGACCAAACCCGCAATCTGATCATCGCCGGCGTCTTGAGCGTGCTGATCCTGGTTGGGTTCGAGTTCTTCTATAACATTCCCGCACAGCAGCGCCTGCAGGCCGCGCAACGTGCGCAGGCCGCACAGCAACACTCGCAGCAGACTGAGCCAGCAGCGGTCGCGCCTGCCCCTGCCTTACCGCCCGAGCAAGTCGTGGCGTCGAGCGCCGCACAACGGGTGCCGATCGATACGCCGGCGGTCGACGGTTCGATTTCGCTCGTCGGCGCCCGGCTCGATAACCTCAACCTCAGGCAATATCGACGCACGATCGATCCTAATAGCGGCGAAGTGGGCCTGCTGGCGCCCTACGATTCACAGCATGGCTACGACGCATTCGTCGGCTGGGAAGATCGCAATGCAACCGCCAACGCTGCCGGCGATTGCACCGCCAATTGCGGCATCGGCGCAGCCGATGTGTGGACCGCGCCTGCGGGATCGCGGCTGACGCCGCAGACGCCAATCGTGCTCACCTACAGATCGCCCGAAGGGCTCCAAGTCACGCGCACCATCTCAATCGATCAGAACTACATGTTCACGATCAGCGACGTCGTGCGAAACACGGGCGCGCAAGGCCGCACGCTGCGGCCGTTCGGCGTGGTGCGGCGTCTGGGCAAGCCTGCGGACTGGCTGAACAGCAGCATGGTGCACCAGGGTTTCGCCGGCGCGTTCGGCCCGCGCCAGGAGCTGCACACCGAGACCTACGCCCGCGGCGAGCAGCAAAGTCGCGACCGCTTGCAGGGCAAAGTCGCGAGCGACGCGCGCATCGTGGAGGCGTCCGGACGCGGCGGTTGGATCGGCATCAGCGATCACTACTGGCTGGGCGCGCTCATTCCCGACCGGAACGAACAGATCGACGGCTATTTCGACGGCCGCTCTGTCAACAACCAGGTCGACTATCGCTCCGCCTATCGCGGTCAATGGCGCGACATTCCCGCCGGCGGCAGCGTCACCTACACCCAGCATGTCTTCGCCGGCGCCAAGCGGCTCGACGTGCTGCAAACCTATCAGCGCGGCATGGGCATCCCGCGCTTCGACGAGGCCATCGACTGGGGCAATCTGATGTGGCCGCTGACGCGGCCGTTTTTCACGTGGCTCCTG
>JAFEDV010000323.1 GCA_018241475.1 Pseudomonadota bacterium
AAAGACCTTCTTGAAGAGCCAGGATTTCCCTGAACCGCTGACACCATGCAAATAGATGACTTCATCGGAGCTAAAGAGCCGTGTGAGCGTGCGCTCAAGAGCCGGTCTGTCGATATACATGTCTGTGATGTCGCCACTGCGAGGTGTGAAGACCTCCTGTGGCTGAAGTTTTCGCGAGGATGGCTTCTTAACGCTCCCGGCACTTTTCCAAGGCCACATGAACTCTCTCCGGTTGAGTTACCGCACAGTAACAAACCCCAGAGATGCAAGCGAGTCGATTAGCTAAGCTCAAGGTGCCGGGACCGGTGCAATCTGGTTCGGGCGCGCCAGAGCTACGGCGAAAACGCCGAGCGCCAATGCAACGAAGCCGCCGATGCCGACGATGCCGCCCCAGGGGAAGTGAGCGTCATTGATCACCAGCGCGGTCAGGCCGCCGAGCGCGTTGATGGTTCCGTGTGCGATCCCCGCCGCCCAGGTGGCGCGGCCGCGGTCGCGGATCAGCGTCATGATCGGCGCGGTCAACGTGCAGAAGAGAATGAAGATCGGGATGCCGATGAGGCGGTTGTCGGGATAGTTCAGGCCGAACAAGTAGATCGCAGGCGCGTGCCAAACGCCCCAGATGACGCCGGTCGGCAGCGCGGTGCGCCAGAAGCCGAAGCGCCGCCACAGGTCGTAAAGATAGCCGCGCCAGCCGAGTTCTTCGGTGAAGGTGAGGGCAATGGCGTTGATGGCGCTGCCGATCACGATCTGCACAGGGATGATCAGATCGAGTATCGGCGCCAGAGTGCGCAACTGCGCCATCTTTGCTTCCGGAACGTGACCCTGCGCCATCGTCAGCGTCTGCTGCGCTGGATCGACAAGATGGCGGCTGCCGAGCAGCACCGTCGCGACAACGGAGATGGCGGCGAGCGCGAACGGAATGAGCCACGCCCACAGCCACCAGATATTGACCGTGAAGCGTAGCCCGAGCGCGTCGATCCGGCGGCCTTTCTCGAACAGAATCGCACAGATGAGCGCGGCGACCGCCGGCCCGGCCATCATCAGCACGAGCGTGAAGAAGGCGGCGAGCGGTTGACGATCGTAGTGGAGCGCCCAAGCGCAGATGGTCACACCCCAGCTGATCAGAAATGTAATCGCCAGAAACACGACCGCCTTGCGTGTGACCGACATTAGTTTTCTCCGTCTTGCTCGTTTTCCGCTTGAGCTTCCCGCACGCCGCGCGCCCTCAGCGCTTCGCGCAGCAGGAACTCGATTTCCGCATTCACGCTGCGCAAATCGGCGTTCGCCAGCCTCGCCAGCGCCGCGTAAAGCGCCGGATCGAGGCGAAGCGCGAAGGCTTTTTTGTCAGGCGCGGCCATGACGGAGGCTACTGATAGATGGTGCCCGTATTGACGACCGGCTGGGTGTCGCGGTCGCCGCAGAGCACGACGAGCAGGTTCGACACCATCGCTGCACGGCGCTCGTCGTCGAGCTTGACGATCCCACGTTCGGAGAGCTGCGTGAGCGCGTTCTCCACCATCGACACGGCGCCTTCCACGATCAGCGTACGCGCCGCGATCACCGCTTCGGCTTGCTGTCGGCGCAGCATGGCGCCGGCGATTTCCGGCGCGTAGGCGAGGTGGGAGAGCTTGGTCTCATCGATGATGACGCCGGCGACGCTGGTGCGGTCCTGCAGCTTCTCGCGCAGCATCTGCGCCACTTCATCGGCGTTGGCGCGCAGCGTCGGTTCTTCGTGTTCGGCGTGATCGTAGGCAAAGTGCGAGGCGATTTCGCGCACCGCGGTTTCGATCTGGATGTCGACGAAGGTCTGATACTGGTCGACATCGAACATGGCCTGCGCGGTATCGGTGACGCGCCAAACGACGACAGCCGCGATCTCGATGGGGTTGCCGCGCTTGTCGTTAACCTTGAGCTTCTCGCCGGTGACGTTGCGTACACGCAACGAAATCTTGGTGCGCTTGTACCAGGGGAGCACCCAGCGCAGGCCTGGCGTGCGGTCGGTGCCTTCGTAATTGCCGAAAAGGGTTACCACGGCGGCTTCGTTCGGCTGCAGCGAATAGAAGCCGCTGAGCAACAACACGAGCACCACGGTCAGGGAGGCCAGGATGATCACCATCCCGACCTCTTCGTGGCTGATCAGATCGACCAGGCTCCAGATCATCAGCGCCAGCACGATGATGGTCAGGAGCAGCATGAGGCCGCCGTTGGCGGTGCTGGCGCGGCGCTCGTCGGTGCGTTTCAAGGCGGCGGCAGGCATGGAATCTCCCTTGCGTTTGAAATCAAAGTGATATCATAACAATACTATTTTCGTGCCGAACGCAAGTGAAATCGTCGCCGTTCACCACGCGGGTAAATCAGGCCTTAACGGCATTTTGCTACCGTTCGACCCGATAAACATCGGTTTTTGAGGCCGAAAATGGGTACTGGTCGGTGGACTACCGGGCGCTCTGTCGGGGCGTTCGGCAAAGATCGTCGCGGCAACGTCGCCATGCTCTGGGGCCTGATGGGCGCCGCCATGCTGGGCCTGCTGGGGCTCGCGGTGGATTTCACCCGCGCCCAGATGATTCATGCCCAGCTCCAGAACGCGGCTGACGGCGCTGCCCTCGCAGCCGCGCGCGGCCAAGGACTGACTTTGGACCAGCGGACCCATGCTGCGCGCGCGTTCTATGACGCCGAGGCTGGGAGCTATGCGGCGTCCTCGAACTTCGGCCTGCAGCAGCTGCCGGACGGCACCTACCAAGTGCAGGCCTCCGCCCCGATGGCCATGAGCCTCGCGGCCCTCGTCTCCAATCACGACTGGACCATCGGCGTCACTTCGCAGGCGGTGCAGAGCGGCGTCAACCTCGAGGTCTCACTGGTGCTCGACACCACCGGCTCGATGGCCGGCCAGAAAATCATCGACATGCGCAACGCGGCGACGAACCTCGTGAACACGGTGGTCCGCGCCCAGCAGACGCCGTTCTATTCCAAGCTCGCGCTTGTGCCCTTCTCGGTTGGCGTCGACGTCGGCAGTTATGCAAGCTCCGTTCGCGGGAACATCACGTCTGGCACGTCGATCACCAACGCCACCTGGCGCAACGGCGCCGCCAAGAACGTCACGGCCGCCGTTCGTTCAGGCACGACGATCACCATCACATCCGCCGCTCACGGATTTGCAAATGGCGACACCGTCTACATTACCGGCGTGGGCGGCATCACCCAGCTCAACAACAAGCGCTGGGTCGTTTCCGGCGTAACACTGAACACATACAACGTGACAGGTGTCAGCGGCTCGACGACATTCACCTCCGGTGGGTCGGCGACGAAATGCCTGACCTCCGCATGCGAGGTCGTCGTCACTTCAAATAGTCACGGCCTTGCCAACGGCGACTACGCCTACATCACCGGCGTCAACGGGATGACGCAGATCAACAACGCCGCAAACACGGCATGGCTGGTGGCGAACCCGACGGTGAACACGTTCGTGCTCTCGGGCACCAATGGCCCAACCTTCAGCAATTATACCTCGGGCGGAACCGCCTATTGCACGCGCTACGGTTGCCAGTACTTGCGCTTCACAAGCCAGACTGGCGGCACGCGCGTCTTCGGCGTCACCACCTGCGCGTCTGAGCGCACCGGCGGCAATGCCTTCAATGACGCGGCCCCGAGTGCGACCTATCTGGGCATGAACTACTCGGTGGGCTCCGACAATCCGTGCCCGACCGGAAACACCATTGTGCCACTGACGACCAACACGACGGCGCTCAATGCGCAGATCAACGCGCTGCAGGCTGCGAACTCGACCGCGGGACACATCGGCACCGCTTGGGGCTGGTACATGCTGTCGCCGAACTTCAGCTATCTGTGGCCTGCCGCCAGTCAGCCGGCGGCTTATAACGCCCCCAGCACGCTCAAGATCATGGTGCTGATGACGGACGGCGCCTACAACACCTCCTATTGCAACGGCGTCATCAGCCAGCTTTCCGGCTCGGGCAGCGGCAGCACTTCGAACCACATCAACTGCAACTCAGCCAACGGCGATTCGCCCACGCAGGCGCTGGCGCTGTGCTCGGCGATGAAGGCGCAAGGCGTCATCATCTACACCGTCGGCTTCGACTTGCAGGGCGATCAGAACGCCATTTCGCTGCTGACCAATTGCGCAACCGATCCCTCGCATTTCTACAATGCGGCGACCGGAACGGATCTGCAGTCGGCGTTCCAGAGCATTGCCAACCAGATCACGCAGCTACGAATATCGCACTAGCTCTATTGCGGCGGCGCCTGGAACTGCACGGCGATGTGGGTCCGGGCGCCAACGGCGCCGCTACCGTCGCTCAGGGTGGGAGCCACGCGGTAAGCGTTTGAGACTTCGATCGCTGCGCGCGCAAAGCCCAAGCCCGGCGGCGTTTCGGTCGCGACCACGCAGGCTAAGCCGAGCGACGACGTAACCGTGCAGTTGAGTTCGACGCGGCCGCCGGCGCCCTGGCGCGCCGCCGCGGACGGATAGAGATCGGCGATACGCCGCGCGGTCGGACGCGCCGTCCAGCGCACTGCGCCTGGGGTGGCAGCGGCGGTGGGGGGCGACGCCGCCGGCGGCGTGTTCATCGCGACAACGGTCGGCGGCGGCGCATCCTGCTGCGGACCGAGCGGGACGGCGTCCTGCTGCGGACCGATGCGAACCGGGCCGCCCTGGGTCTGGCTGTGGCTCTGGGGCCCGAACAGCGAAATCGGACCGCCGCTACTCGTGTTCGCGGCCGTCGCGTTTGTGCGCGTCGAATTCGGAGGCGTGCTCGGCGCGGCATGAGCTTCGCGCGGCGGCGATGCGGCGCGTTGCGGCTGAACCTCCTGGCGGCGTGGCGCAGGCGCAGGCGCCAGCGGCACGGCCCGTCCCGAGGTCGCAAGTTGCGAGAGCGAGCTGCCGCTCGTTTGCTCTGCCGAAGGCGGTTCGAGCGAGGGCGCCGTGGCCGGTTCTTGCGACGGCTGGTTGGCGTTGTCCTGATGGAGATTGAAGCCGCCGTTGCCGAAATAGAGGCCGCCCGCCAGGGCGACGCCGCCCAGCAGGGCGATCAGCACAAATGCGCGAAGCGGACCGCCTTCTCCCTTCGGCGGATCGCGGAGTTCGCTGCGTTCGTTGTAGCTGGCGCGGGGCGGGCCGCGGTCGTAGCTCGACTGCGGACGCAGCGCATCAAATCGGCGCGTTGGCGGCGGTGGCGACGGCGGCGTCTCCATCACCCGCCGCGGCGGCGGCGGCGGCGGACGCACGCTCGGTTCGCGGCGTTGTGTCTCGCGGCGCGCCGGTGGCGCATCCATACGCGGCCGCGGCTGGCCGCGCTCGGGCGCCGCGGTGAGTTGCTTCAGGCGCAGCTCCGCGACCTCGGAGAAGGCGCCGTCAGGACCGTAGCGCGCCAAGTAGTCCATGAAGTCCGCGGGATTGCGGCTATCGCGGATTGCGCGCCAGTGTTCGGATTCGGATTGCAGCACGTCGCTGCGCGGCGGCGCCGAAGCGGATGGTCGCGATGCTGGCGCCGCGCGGGGCGATGGCGGCGGAGGCGGCGGTTCATACGCTGGCGGTTCATCGATCGTCGCCGCGCCGGCAGCGGCGCGCTGTGAATTCACCATACGATCGACGGCGAAGAACAGGGGATCGAGCGAAGGATCGTTGGGGTCGCCGGCCCAGTCCGAAAGGTCGAAGCTAGGCGAGTTGCCGACACTCGACGGCGGCGGCGGTTCGATCAGACTGGCGACCACCGCCTTGTCGGCGTTGATCACACGTTGGGCCGCATCCAGGAATGGGCGCGACCGGATGGAGGCCTGCGACCAGACGATCACCCCCGCGCCGCTGGATCGCAACGCGCCATCGCTGGAAGGGGCGCCGCCAATGGTGAATCCCGCGGCTTCGAACATCTCGGCCAGAGCCTTGGCCTGAGGTTCATCCTCGCGAACGCAAACAATGAGCACGTCCGCCATGCAGACTCCTGTGTCCCTCAGGCCCCTCGAGCGGAGTTAGCCCAATAACACGGAATATTGTGGCGTGAACACGGAGAACGTGCGTGGCGGGATGAATTCCCGTCAAACCACCGGTTCGAACGCCCCGTTTTCGAGATTAAGCACTTCGAGACTGCCGTCGGCCACCCCGTAGCGGGCGCCGACGAGCTCCATGCCATGTTCTTTCATGGCGCGTACGACGAAGGGAAACGTCTTCAAGTTCTCCAGCGTGACGCGGATGGACTCGTGTTCGAGCGCTTGGGCGGGGTCGCCGCTGCAACCCTTGATGCGCGCCTTGGCGGTGTCCAATAGCCCGATCCAGGCATCGAGGAACGAGTTGGGATCGCGCGGCTCCTCGCTCAACGCGGCGGCCACGCCGCCGCACTGGGCGTGCCCGAGCACCAATATGGTTTCCACATAGAGCTTGGTTACCGCAAACTCGATCGCGGAGCTGACGCCATGCAAGCCGATGCTTGCCTCTTCGCAGGGCGGGGCGAGGTTGGCGACATTGCGGATGACGAACAGCTCGCCCGGGCCGGCGTTGAAGATGGTCGCGGGATCGACGCGGCTGTCGGAGCAGGCGATCACCAATGTGTGCGGCGACTGTCCGCGCTCGGCCAGGCGGCGGTGCAAGGCGCGGAGTTCGGGCCAGCGCTTCTCGCGATAGATGCGATAGCCATCGATCAGGTGTTGCATGAACGTCCTTCAACTGCTGAGGGCGCGCTAGGGCAAGTCTTTTCTAGGTCTCGATACGCCACGGCGGGTGCGTACGATTGACGCCGGCGTGGTAGAGGCACAGCGCGTTGCCCGCCGGATCGCGCAGCCAGGCTTCATACCAAAGCCAGGTCTGCATTGCCGGCTCTCGCTCGAACACGACGCCTGCAGCTTTGAGACGCGCGACTTCGGCGTCGACGTCGTCGCATTCGAGGTAGATCTGGGGAGCGTTCTCGTGCGCGATATCGCCGTTGGCGACGTGCAGCGAGAATGTCGCGCCGCCTTCAGGCGCTTCGAAGCGCGCATAGTGCGGACTCTTGACGATCAGTCTGAACCCGAGCTGGCGGTAGAACGCGATAGAAGCATCGAGATCGCCGGCCGGCGCAGTCACTTGATTGAGGCGCATCGCCCATATTTAGCGCCGCGTCCGATTTCGGCCAGCCGCCGCGGTGCGAACGCTCCATATTGACCGTCAGGAGTTGATCATGAGCTTTCGCGTTGCCGGCCTTGATCCCAAGCTGTTTGGGGATTTGCACGGCCTTTCGGACCCTGACCTCGCCGCACGCGGTATTCAGCGCATACGCGTCGAGCGCAAGCCGGACGCGCCGTGCCGTATCTCGCTTGATGACGCCGAGATCGGCGAGGCGGTGTTGTTGCTGAACTACGATCATCAGCCCGCCGACACGCCTTATCGCCAGCAGGGGCCGATTTTTGTGAGCCAGACCGTTGCGCGCTTCGATGCGGCCGATGTGATCCCGCCGGCTTTGGCGGTGCGCCCGCTATCGCTGCGCGGTTTCGATGCGAATCATATGATGATCGAAGCGGATATCGTCGATGGCGTAAACGCAGCCGAGCTCGTCGAGCGCTTCTTCGCCAATCCGGAAGTGTCTTACATCCACGCGCATTACGCCAGGCGCGGATGCTACGCGGCGCGTTTTGATCGCGCCTAGTTCATCAGCATCGTGGCCGCGAGCGCCTTCATGGCGCGCGCCGCGTTAAGGTGGGGCGCTACCGATTCTTGCGCCTTCGACACCACCATTGCGCCTTCGATCGATGCGAGCATGGCGGAGGCGAAGGCAGCGGCGTTTTTCGGGGTCATGCCGCGTGCGCGCGCCGCGTCCGACATCTGCTTTTCCCAGCCGGCGAACACCGCGCGCACCGTCTCCCTGAGCTTCGGATTGGAATTGCCCATCTCGGCGGCGAGCGCCGCGATCGGGCAGGACGCCTTATAGTCGCGATCCTTGATGCCCTTGGCGGTCGTCCTGAACACCTGGTCGATATAGAAATCCATGTCGCAGCCGGTGGCGTTCAGGCCTTGGAACTGGGCGTTCACATTTTCGCCAACACGCCGGACCGCCTCGATGCCGATCTCCTCTTTCCCGCCCGGGAAGTGGAAATACAGGGAACCGCGCGGAGCCCCTGATTTTTCAAGCAATTCCGCCACGCCCACACCCTCGTAGCCGCGGGCGCGGAAGAGTTCGACCGCCGCGTCGATCAGGCCCTCGCGGGCGGATGAAACTTTTGCCATTGAGACAATGTAGCACTTGTATGACGACCGGTCTAGTGATAGCTGCTCAATAGACCGGTCATCATAGTTCGGCGGCCGGCGTTTCCTCCCCGGGAGATCATCATGCGTACGACTCTTTTCTCGATAGTGGCCCTTAGTGCGGTGCTGGCGCCGGGCCTTGCTTTCGCCGACACGGTGAGCGACCGCGCCGCGGCGGTGTCGCTGTGCCGCACGGAAGTGGCGCAGCAGGCCGGTGTCGATCTCGTCAGCGTCCGTCTCACTAACGTTCGCGCCGCGCTCCGCAATGTGCGCGTCGAAT
>JAFEDV010000324.1 GCA_018241475.1 Pseudomonadota bacterium
CCGCCGCTGGGCGTCACCAACATCCTGGGCGTAGAGCCGACGGCAAACACTGCGGAGGTCGCCGCCGGCAAAGGCATCCCTGTGATTGTCGATTTCTTCGGCGTGCGCCTGGCCGAAAGGATCAGGGCAGAGAAAGGTCAGGCCGATCTGGTCCTCGGCAACAACGTGCTCGCCCACGTGCCTGACCTCAACGATTTCGTCGCCGGCGTGAAGCTGCTCTTGAAGAAGAGCGGCGTCGCCACTTTCGAATTCCCGCACTTGCAAAACCTGGTCGAGCAGAACCAGTTCGATACGATCTATCACGAACACTATTGCTACTTCTCGGCCATCGCCATCGACGCGGTCGCCAAGCGCCACGGCCTCGTGTTCTTCGATGTCGAGGAAATTCCGACGCACGGCGGCAGCCTGCGCATCTTTCTGGCGCACGAGGGCGCTGAGGACGTGACGCCGGCGGTTAGAGCGCTGATCGCCCGCGAAGACATGCTTGGCTACAAGTCGGTCGCCCTCTACGCAGAATACCAAGAAAGGGTGAGGGCCACTAAACGCAAGCTTCTGTCCTTCCTCATCGCGGCGAAGGATGCAGGAAAGAAGATCGTCGGCTACGGCGCGCCGGGCAAAGGCAACACGCTCTTGAACTATTGCGGCATCGGCGCCGACTTCCTCGACTTCACCGTCGACCGCAATCCGCACAAGCACGGCCGCTTCACCCCGGGAACGCACATTCCGGTGCTGCCGGTCGAAGCCATCGACGCGGCGCGCCCGGATTACGTGCTCATTCTGCCGTGGAATCTCCGCAACGAGATCGCCGCGCAGATGGCGCATATCGGCAAATGGGGCGGAAAGTTCGTGGTGCCGATTCCTGAAGCGACGGTCTTCGAACCGGAGCAAAGTCGATGAAGGTCGTGCTCTTCTGCGGCGGCTTGGGCACGCGCATTCGCGAATATTCCGAGGCGGTGCCGAAACCGATGATCCCGATCGGCCACCAGCCGATCCTCTGGCACGTGATGAATTACTACAGCCAGTATGGGCACAAGGATTTCGTGCTCTGCCTCGGCTACAAGGCCAACACAGTCAAAGACTTCTTCCTGAACTACAAGCAGCAGACCTACGGCGACTGCATCGTCGAAGGCTCGAAGATCGAAATGCTCGGTCCGCGCGAGGAAGACTGGCGCGTCGCCATGATCGACACTGGCATCTGGCGCAACATCGGCAGCCGCCTCTGGGCCGTCCGCGAATACGTCAGGAACGAGGAGATGTTCCTGGCCAACTACAGCGATGGCCTCTCGAACGTGAACCTCGACGACATGATCGAGAAGTTCAAGAAGAGCGACTACGTCGCCTGCTTCTTGGCCGTGCATCCGCCGGTTACCTACCACATCGCCGACATTGCGCAGGATGGCCGCGTGCACGAGTTCATCACCTCGGACAATTCCGCGATTTGGATCAATGGCGGCTTCTTCCTGCTGAAACCGGCGATATTCGACTACATGAACGACGGCGAAGAACTGGTGGTGGAGCCGTTTGCGCGGCTGATCAAAGAAAACAAGCTCATGGCTTATAAACACGAGGGCTTCTGGCGCTCGATGGATACCCTCCGCGATCGCCAGGTGCTGGAGGACATGATCGAGAAGGGCGATATGCCGTGGCGGATCACCCAGGACGCCGCCGCAAAGCAGCGCTGACATGCTGACGCTCGACCTTGCGCGGCCGGGCCGGAAGCTCTCGGTGCTGGCCATCGGCGCCCACGCCGATGACATCGAGATCGGTGCGGGCGGCGCGATCCTGAGCTGGATTGGGTCGGGCGCGGAGGTGTCGGTCGATTGGTGTGTGTTGAGCGCGGCAGGCGCACGAGGCGATGAAGCGCGCGCAAGCGCTGCCGATTTTCTCGATGGTGCAAGCGCCAATCTGCGCCTTGCCGAGTTCCGTGACGGTTATTTCCCGGCCGAACGGGCCGCGGTCAAGGACTGGATCGAGAGTCTCAAGGGCCTCAAGCCCGATGTCATCCTCACCCACGCGCGCGATGACGCGCATCAAGACCACCGCCTTGTCTGTGAACTCACCTGGAACACGTTCCGCGATCATCTGATCCTCGAATACGAGATTCCGAAATGGGACGGCGATCTCGGCCAGCCTAATGCGTATGTCGGTCTCAGCGACGAGTTGCTTGCGCGCAAGATCGAGCTGCTGCATCGCCACTTCGGGTCGCAACGTTCGAAGGCGTGGTTCGACGAAGAGACCTTCCGCGGCCTCGCGCGCCTCCGCGGCGTGGAATGCCGCGAGCGCTACGCCGAAGCCTTCTTCGCGCGCAAACTGCTGTTGAGATAGGCCGATGACGATCAATAGCTTTGAACAATCCGAACGTCTCCGCCAAAGGGCGCACGCGCTGATCCCCGCCGGATGTCACACCTACGCCAAGGGCGACGACCAGTACCCAATTCTCTCGCCCAGCCACATTGTGCGCGGACAGGGTTGCCGTGTCTGGGATGCCGACGGCAACGAGTACATCGAGTATGGCAACGGCAACCGCGCCGTCACCCTCGGGCACGCTTTCCCCGCTGTCATCGAGGCGGTGAAGGCCGAACTCTCGCGCGGCGTCAATTTCACGCGCCCGAGCGTCATCGAAGTCGAGGCAGCCGAGAAATTCATGAGCGTCGTCGGCGCCGGCGACATGGTGAAATTCAGCAAGGACGGTTCCGACGCGACCTCCGCCGCTGTGAAGCTTGCGCGCGGCTATACCGGCCGTGACCTCATCGCCATTTGCGGCGACCAGCCGTTCTTTTCGGTCGACGATTGGTTCATCGGCTCCACCGCCATATACGGCGGCATCCCCGAAGCCATCCGCAACCTGACCGTCAAATTCCGTTACAACGATATCGAAAGCGTGAAGGCGCTGATCGCCCAAAATCCAGGCCGGATCGCGTGCTTCATCCTTGAAGCCGAGCGCATTGATCCGCCGCGCGACAACTTCCTGCAAGAGCTGCAGCGCCTCGCCCGCGAAGCCGGCGCGCTCCTCATTGTCGACGAGATGATCACCGGTCTGCGCTGGCACATCAAAGGCGCCCAGCACGTGCATGGCCTCGACCCCGATCTTTCCACTTGGGGAAAGGCGCTCGCTAACGGTTTTTCAGTATCGGCGCTCGCCGGCCGGCGCCAGATCATGTGCCTGGGCGATCTTGAGCAGACCGATCACAAGCGCGTCTTCCTCATGTCGACCACGCACGGCGGCGAGACGCACGGGCTCGCGGCCGCCATCGCCACGCTGGAGGTATATGCACGTGAGCCCGTCGTGGAACGTCTCCACAGCGCTGGCGAACGGCTTCGCGCCGGCTTTCAGCAAGCGTCCGCCAGGCACGGGCTCGAAAAGCACGTCAGCGCCATGGGTCGCGCCTGCAACCTGCTGTTCAGCACCCTCGATGGCGACGGCAAGCCAAGTCAACCGTTCCGGACGCTATTCCTGCAGGAAACCATCAAACGCGGCGTCATCATGCCGTCGCTCGTGGTTTCGTACGCCCACACGGACGCTGACATCGATCAAACGATCGACGCCGTCAGCGGCGCTATGGAGATTTACAAGCGGGCGCTAAGTGATGGTGCGGAACGATACCTGGTCGGCCGGCCGTCGCAGCCCGTCTACCGGACCTACAATCAGCCTCAGGCGTCGCCAGCTCCGGGGCTCAAGCCAGCCCGGTGAAGCTTCCGCGCAACACCAGGCGTGGCGATGCCCGTTCTCCTCTCCTAAGAGTTTGTAGGCGCCGCTTCTGATCGCTAGCGTCCGGATTGGTTAACTCCCTTGGGGCACGATCAGCGCATTTCGATTGGGGTGCGGGGAGAGACTCGAATGTCTAAGAGAAGTGATGGCGCGCGAGGACGGGCTTTTCCCGCCGGGAGCGCAAGCGGTTGTCTTCCTGTGTCGGCGGACGAAACCTTTCGCAGGCGCCTGCTCAATTCGAGCGGCGAACTCGGTGGGGATTCCATCTTGCGACATCGTCCGTTTCTTTCCGGATTTGGCGCTCTGCTTATTGCGTTGGCGCCGGTTCCAGCCATCGCGCAAACGCAAAACCAGCAGACCGCCGCGCAGTCGGACCATCCGGTCTCCGTCCGCGATCGGCCGCACCCCGAGTACGATCCGCTCGGCATGCGCTTCGGCGCCTTCAAGCTGAACGCGTCGCTCGATCTCTATGTCGCGAGCACGGACAATCTTTTCGCGGCCTCCTCGAGCACAGCCGTCGATGACTTCATCTATGCCGAAGCCCCGACGCTGCGGCTGGCGTCCGACTGGTCGCGCAATGCCCTGGTCATTGACGCGGGCGGCCGGTTCACACAGCACCGCGATTTCTCGAGCGAAGATGCAAACACAGGCTACCTGCACGGCTCGGGACGTCTGGACATCGGCACGTCAACATCGATCAACGCATCGGCGCGCATCGCCCACCAAGTCACGCCGCGCACCGATCCGGACAACCCCTCCGTCGGCGGACCAGTCGCCTATGACCGCACCGACGGTTCGATTGGGATCGACCAACGCTTCGTGCGCTTCCGCGTTGAAGGAGACATTAGCGGCAGCAAGTATTCCTATGACGGCGTTCAGAGCTTCCGCGACAACACCCAGACTGCCGGGCACGGCCGCATAACGTTCGATCTGTCGCCCCGTATCGGCCTGCTCGCGGATGCAACGGTCGACCATCGCGATTATGAACACTCGCCGGGATTGTCGTCAGACGGCCAACTCTATCTGGCGGGCGCCACGTTGAATGGCGACCTGTTCCGCGGCGAACTTGCCGCGGGTTACTTCCGGCGGGATTTCAACGGGTTGAAAACGTTCGACGGCTTGGCGGTCGAGGGAAATCTCGACTGGTTCGTCACTGAGCTGACGACAATCTCTTTGGAGGCCAGCCGCAACGCCAGTGCCGAGGTCAGCGCAAATGTCGGCCTCCCTTATATCGACACTGAGGTCGGCATTCATGCCGATCACGAACTGCTCCGCAACGTCATCCTCTATGGCGAATATCGGCGCGGCAAGCGGGAGTACGACACCATCGACCGCAACGACAATTACAGCCAGATCAGCCTGGGTGCGGACTATGTCTTGAACCGGCGGGTTGCTCTGCGCCTGCGCTTCGATCACTTTGATGATGACTCATCGGGCACAGCCGCGTACCACGACTACAACGTGAACACGGGGACGGTGGGTCTCAGCCTGCGCCTCTAGCGGCATTCCCAGCCGCGAGCGCTGTGCTGGGACGCCATTAGTATGAGCAGGGCATGGCTGCGGCCAAGGGAAACAAGCCAGTACGGGGCGGCGCCGGAGCCGCTCCCGTTGCGCCGGATGCGCGGCTTGCGAACGCGCTCGCCGACGCCAGCTGGGCGGAGGCCGACGAGGCGCTCGCCGAGGCGCTTGCCGAATTTGCCGAGCTGAAGCGCGCGCTTGACGACGAGTGCGGCGAACGAGTGTCCGAAGCTCTGGACATGGCGGCGCAAGCCTTGTCCCGTGCAGCCCGCCGCCGGGGCCTGCGCATGTTCGGCGATGTCGGCGCGTCCAGCGCTCTTGACGCGCGTCTGCACGACTTGGGCGGCTCGCCGTCTGCGGCGCGCGTGCGCGTCGTGCGCGAAGGCGTCATGCGTGGCCGTGAAGTGCTGATCCGCGCTCTCGTAGCGCCGGTGCGCAAATCTTCGAAGCGGGCGCCGCGATGAGCTGGACGCTCTGCATCGATTTCGGCACCGCCTTTTCCAAGGCTGCGGTCGCGCCAAGCGATTCCTGGAGCCATTTTGAACCCGGGCTCGTCCGGCCGCTGATGCTCGGCGGCGAGGACGAGGGCGCGAACACATTCCTGTTGCCGAGCGCCGTCTTCGTCGACGATGGGCGCATTCTCTTCGGTCCCGCGGCGATCGCGCGCGCCGCCGCCCTCGCCGACAAGAAGCGCGCCGCCCTCAAGTCCTTCAAGACCCTGCTGGGCGTCAGCGATCTGGATCGCGCACTGAATACGGGACTGCCCGCATCCATCGATCCCCACCGTCAGTTCTCGATGGGCGACCTGATCACCCTCTATCTGGCCTATCTTGGCGCATCGATAGATCGGGCCATCGCCAGCGATCCCGTGTTGGAGCGGTTCGCGGCATTGAACCGCCGCTACGCTGCTCCGGCTTGGCGGAGCGGCGACAGCACCGGCCTTCACGCCGTAGTCATGGGCGTGTTTGGGCAGGCCGAGGCCGTGCAGGACTTGATTGGGCGAAGCATCCTTGCAGCTGGCGGCGTTCCCATCGAGACGGCACGGGCCGCGCTCGCCAAGGCGCGCGCCTCAGATCGGGTGGCTGAGATGGGCCTCATATTCGAGGCTACAGCCGCGGCCGCCTACACTTCGGTCGGGCTAGAGGTTGAAGCGCCGGCTCTGATCATTGCGGACATGGGCGCAGGCACCACCGACATAGCCGTGCTTGCCCGCGTCGGGGCGCGCATAGAGGAACTGGCCGAAGCACGCCTCACTTTGAAGCAGGCGGGCGATTATATCGACAGCGTCATCGCCAACCTGATCCTCGCCGCCAATCCGCGCGTGAAGTCGCTCGCTGAGCGGACGGCGCTTTGGGGCGCAGCCATGCGCGGCATGCG
>JAFEDV010000325.1 GCA_018241475.1 Pseudomonadota bacterium
AAACCGCCCGGCAATCAGGGCGATCTGTTCTGATCTCCCAACCGTGCGTGCATCGGCTGTGCCACGCATGGAGCGTGACGAGGCGGGCGCGCTAGCGGAGGCACGGCTAGCGCAAGGGTAAACCTCTCCCCATCTTGGCGATCCGTAACCCAATGTCTCGCCACACGAACGCCTATCCACGATGAACATGCTCGCCATCTCCGGCAGCGCCCGCGCGGCGTCGGTCAACACCGCGCTCCTGCAGGCGCTCGCGCGCTGCGCGCCGCAAGGGGTTTCGGTGCAGGTGTTTGCGGACGTGGCCAGTTTGCCGATCTTCTCGCCTGACCGCGAAGGTCCGCCGGCGCCGCCGGTCGTAGAAGAGTTCGCGGCAGCAGTTGCGCGTGCGGACGGCCTGATTGTCGCGTGCCCGGAATACGTCCGCGCCATGCCTGGCGGCTTCAAGAACGCAATCGACTGGCTCGTCTCCCGCGACGAAATCGTCGCCAAGCCGATCGCGCTCATTCACGCCTCGCATCGCGGCGATGACATGCTCGACCAATTGCGTCTGGTGCTCAGCACCGTCTCCGAGAATTTTACGGCGGCGCTCTTCGAACGTTTCGCGCTGAAGTCCTCGACTCCCGCCGAGGTCGCCGCTTTCTTCGAAGCGCCCGAACAGGCTACGCGCCTCAGCGCCTTCCTCGATCGGTTCGCTCGCCACATCCGTTCAAGTATCGTTGCAGAGGCAGGACTCATGCCTCCGGCGTTATTCCGTTCGACCTAGAGCCTCTGTCTGGATGAGTATCCGACGGAAAGCTGTGTTGCTCTCGCGGCTCAAATCAATTTTCGTCCGCCTTGCATGCCCATCACGATCAGCGGGAACGCGGACCTGCAGCTGCAACTCGTTCGCTTCGATGGTTGCGTGACATACCAGGAATTGTTGGCGCTTGCGGACGCGCATCAAGCTCATCGCAGCTGGGCCGCGGCTGATGTCAATCAATGTGGTGGATGAGTTCGCCGATCTTTCCGACCTGATGAGCGCGCCGATGGAAGATCTGCGAGCCCGCTACCGGGCGCTCCATCTTCAACTGAATTTCCACGTGTTGCGCCGTTCCGGTTGGCTTTGTCGAAGCGCGCAAGCCTGGCGCATTGTCGAAGAGTGGCTGCGCGATCGTCATTCCCGCGACGGACAGGGAACGGAGGTCTTCCTGGCCAGTGACTGGCCGGAGCTCTTGGAGCTCTTCTCGCGAGACGAGCTTGCCTCTGCCGCGAACGGTGAAGGATTTGTCGAACTGGCGCGGATTGCCATCGCCAGATCCGGCTGATGCCGGAAAGAACCCGGTCGCCGCCGCGCGCGACGCCTCGCCTTGGGTTTGGCGAGCGCATTGTGCACGTGCACAAGGGGCTGAATGAAGCGCTCGCTTCGCATTAAGCGGGTAGCTCATGCGCGAGCCCGTGCTATTCCGTAGGGGAACGGGGAGTCGCCATGATTGAGCGCTTCATCGAGGA
>JAFEDV010000326.1 GCA_018241475.1 Pseudomonadota bacterium
CCCGCGTGTTCGTACGCGACGGATCTGGCCCTTATGTGCGCATCGACGGCTACGGTGTCGCAGGCTACGCATACGTCGACAGCGCGTTCATCGGGAACCAGCCGCCGGCGACCGCGCCCGGCGCCGACAACGCGGCGCATCCTGCTGCGGCGCCGAGCACGCCCCACTAGCGAGCGCGCCCGCGCATCGTGCTAACGATGCGGCATGGCTAGCCTCACGTCTTCCGCCCGCCTCCCGGCGACGATCTGGGTGGTTGGGTTCGTCAGCCTACTCATGGACACCTCGTCCGAGATCATCCATGCGCTATTGCCGCTGTTCTTGACCACGGGTCTCGGCGCCAGCGTCGCCGTCGTCGGCCTCATCGACGGCGTTGGCGAATCCACCGCGGCGATCGCCAAGGTCTTCTCGGGCTACCTTTCCGACCGCATCGGCAGGCGCAAGCCGCTCATTCTGATCGGCTACGGGCTTGCCGCGTTGTCCAAGCCGCTTTTTGCACTGGCGCCCAATCCGCTCGTCGTGTTCACGGCGCGCTTCGCAGACCGCGTCGGCAAGGGCCTCCGCGGCGCGCCGCGAGACGCCTTGGTGGCGGACGTCACGCCCGAAAGCATGCGCGGGCGGGCGTACGGTCTGCGACAGGCTCTCGATACGACGGGCGCCTTTGCCGGTCCATTGCTGGCCATCGCCCTCATGGCGCTCTTCGCCGACAACATGCGCGCAGTGTTCTGGATCGCCGTTATCCCTGCCGCCGCATCGGTCGCGCTGGTGCTCGTGGGCTTGGAGGACCGGACCACCAAGGAGCAAGTGCGGGCGCCAATCCGACTGCAAGACCTTTCTTCGCTTTCCAGATCCTATTGGTTGCTGATGGCGGTGAGCGTCATGTTCACGTTCGCGCGCTTCAGCGAGGCGTTCTTGGTGCTGAAAGCCAACGCTGAGGGCCTGCCGCTGATGTTTGCGCCGCTGGTTCTGGTGGTCATGAATTTCGTTTATGCCTTCGGTGCGTACCCGGCTGGCGCAATCGCGGACCGAACCGCGCCACGATCCCTGCTCATGCTCGGGATCGCCGTTCTTATCGCCGCCGATCTCCTGCTAGGGCTCGTTCCCGAACTCATTGGCGCGTTCGCCGGCATTGTGCTCTGGGGGGCGCACCTCGCGCTCACGCAAGGCCTGTTTTCCAAACTGGTCGCGGACGCCGCGCCAGAGCGTCTCCGGGCATCCGCGTTCGGCATCTTCAATCTGCTGACAGGGCTCTCATTGCTGGTCGCCAGCGTGCTCGCGGGACAGGTATGGGTCAGTTGGGGCTCGGCGGCCACGTTCCTGGTCGGCGCGCTCCTCGCGGCGGCGGCCGCGCTTGGCGCCGCCGTCAGCGCACCGAGGAGGCCCTGAAGGGCGCTGCGCGGTCTTTCTTTTTGCGCGGCCCCGGCCTATATCGCCGACAACTGACTTGGTCCGCGCCCGGATCCGTCAGCCCGTTGCACCAGAGGCTAGCGCCTGGCGACGACGCCGGGCGCTTTTGCATATCTGGAGCCGCCGATGACCCAAAACGTGCTGATGCCGAAGGCCACCGCCGTGTGGCTCATTGAGAACACATCGCTCTCCTTCGATCAGATCGCGGCCTTCTGCGGGCTGCATCCCCTCGAGGTGCAGGGCATCGCCAACGAGGACGTCGCCAAGGGCATTCGCGGCGTCGACCCGATCGCCGGCGGCTTCCTGTCGCGTGAGGAAATCCACAAGGGCGAGGCGGATCAGACCTACAAGCTGCAGCCGCTGGAGCAGAAGCGAATCGACCTGCCGCAGGTGAAGAAGCGCGGCGCCCGCTACACGCCGATCGCCCGCCGCCAGGATCGCCCGGACGCGATCGCGTGGTTCCTGAAGAACCACCCGGAAGTGCCGGACTCCAAGATCGTGAAGCTGATTGGAACGACGAAATCTACCATCGAGCAGGTGCGCAACCGCACGCACTGGAATTCGAACCAGATCAAGCCGGTCGACCCGGTGACCATCGGCCTTTGCTCGCAGATCGAGCTGGATGCGGTCGTGGCGGAAGCCGCCGCTGCGAAGGCGCGCGCCGAAGCGCGTGCGCGCAAAGCGGAAGCAAAAACGCTGAAAGCGGCGCAGGAGACGGTGCCGCCGGAAACCTACGCCAAGGCGCCTGAAGCGAGCGACGAGCAGCACTAACGCTGGGTCGCACGTCGCTGCAGGTGATTTTCGAATTCAGGTGGCGAGTCCGGCCCCGGGCAGCGCCTCAAAGCGCCGCTCGGCACTATCCGATGGCTCCGGACTCAGTGGTGGCCGAGACTCTGTCGGAGCGTTTCGATTTCCTCTTTAAGCTTGAGCTTCTGGCGCTTCATCGCCGCCAATTGCATGTCGTCCGACGACGGATGTTTGGCTTCATTTTCGATTATGAAATCAAGTTCCCGGTGGCGGGCGTCGAGTTCACGCAGCCGCTGCTCGATGGCCATTGAGGCGCCTCCTCTAAGCTAGGGCGAAGCGAGTGTGGCGCCGTTTCAACGCTTTGTCTCCTTACATCGTAATTCACGGTTGGTCTTTTCGCATCCGCGTTCCCGCGCCTGGCTGTCGCCGGTGGAAATCCCCGTCTTTACAGGGCTTGGAGACAGGGATTAGCTCCACTCCTCGCCGGCGGCGGGGGCTGCCGTGCACACAAGGATCCCGAGGGCGATCGCCGCATGGACGCTGATGATGAGGATGGATTCGACATCGCCGACACGCCCGAAAAGCGTGCGCTGAAGGCGCGGCTGATCGAACTCCGGGAAGAACACCGCGAACTCGATAGCGCCATCGGCGCGTTGCAGGAAAAATCAAGTGGGGACGCACTGCAGTTGGCGCGGCTGAAGAAGCGCAAGCTGGTGCTCAAGGATCAAATTCAATGGATCGAGGACCGGCTGACGCCAGACATCATCGCCTGACAGCGTTGATGACGGGCGTCGCGTTGGGGCTGCTGCCAGCTGCCGCGCTGGCGCAAGCCCCGGAGGAGCGTGCGCGCGCCGACCAGGAAGGTGTGTTCTCGCTCGTGGTGGAGAATGACAGCCTCTCGTCGGGGGCCGACCGCAATTACACATCGGGCATCGAGCTTTCCTACACCTCGCCGAACAATGCGCGCATTCCCGCGTGGCTGAACAACGCGGCGACGCCCTTCACGCAGTTTCTCTCGCAGGCCGACCCCAC
>JAFEDV010000327.1 GCA_018241475.1 Pseudomonadota bacterium
CATGCGCCCGGATCAGTCGCTGGTCGGTGAATCTGTCACGCGGAGGCGTCCTCTTACCTGCGCGCTGTCAATCCCGGCCCTCCGGGCTTGATGACAATGTGCATGCCGATAGCCCGCGCCGCCAATTCTAGAAGTGCGCCGGCGCGGCGCGCAGGCGCGCCTCGTCCATCGCAAGCTGGTGACGCAGGTTTTCGCGGTCGCGGCCCGCCGACACTGCGGCGAGTATGCTCCCATTGCGCAGATAGCGCGCGATGAAATCGCCGCGTGCGGCGTCGCCGTCAATTTCGACGGTGTCCCACGACGACGCGTAACCCACATAGCGCAGGCTGAGATCGTAGTGATTGCTCCAGAAGAAGGGCGTCGCGGCAAACGGCGCCCGCGCGCCGAGCATGTTCAGTGCGGCGGCCTGGCCCTGGCGTTGCGCCGCCACCCAGTGCTCAACCCGCGCAGTCTCGCCGCCGAGCGGATCCGGATAGCGCGCGACATCGCCGGCGGCGAAGATGTTCGGATCGCTTGTGCAGAGATAGGCGTCGACGGCGATGCCGTTCGACACCGTCAGTCCAGCTTGTTGCGCCAATTCCACTCTCGGCCGCACGCCTACGCCTAGAATGACGAGATCGGCGGCAAGCGCGCCGCCGCTCGCGAGCTTGAGCTGGCGTCCGTCGAATGCTTGCGCCATTTCCCCGAAATGAAACCGCACGCCGTGCTCTTCGTGCAGTGCTTGAATGGCATGCGCGAGCTCCTCGCCGAGCAGCTTCAGCATCGGCGCCGCTTCCGGCGCGATCACGTCGACTTCGAGGCCGCGATGCCGCAGGGAGGCCGCCGTTTCCAGGCCGATGAAGCCGGCGCCGACGACGACCGCCCGCTTGGCGCTCGCCGTGGCTGCTATGATCGCCCGCGCGTCCGCCAGCGAGCGCAGCGTGTGCACGCGTGCGTGCTCGTAGCCGGCGGGACGGATGGGTGCGGCGCCGGTTGCAAGCAGCAGCCGGTCATAGGCAAACGACTCGCCCGAAGCGCCGAGGACCGCGCGCCGGGCGGCGTCTATGCCTGAAACCTGCGTGGCGAGCCGCAGGTCGATTTCATGATCGCGGTAGAAGGCGTCCTCCCGCAGAGGAATCCACTCGTCCGGCGCCTCGCCGGCGAGAAAGTCCTTCGACAGATTCGGCCGATCGCATGGCGCGTCCGCATCTTCACTGAGCATCGTCAGCGCGCCGTCATAGCCGCGCCGCCGCAGCATCTCCGCAGCCGCGAAGCCCGCTGCGCCGCCGCCAACGATCACGATCCGCCGAACGTTCGTTCCGCTGAGCCTCCGCGGCGGCGGCGCTTCCTCCAGCGGCGCGCGCACGACGATCCGATCTCCATCGACTTCGACGCGCCAGCGCTTCAGCGGTGAAATCGCCGGCGCCGCGAGCGCTTCGCCGGTGCGCAGATCGAAGCAGGCATGATGCCAGGGGCAATGCGCACGATCGCCCTCAATCACACCCGCCGCCAGGTGCGCGCCGTAATGCGTGCAGACGCCGCTGACGGCGAAGAACTGGTCTCCGCGTCGCGACAGCAGCACGGGCTCCTCGCCGACCCGCCCGGCAAGCGTCGAGCCATCGGCCAGCTTCTCGCGCTCCACCCCTTGGGTGAGATCCAACCCATCAACCGGTTGCGACGCGCCCATGCTGCTCTTCTCCTCGGCTCATTGGATGCGCGAATCCGCGCAATGTTCCTGCCGTCGTCGTCTTAGCGGGAAGCCGAGCTGTTCGCGGAATTGGATGAGCCACAAATAGAAACGGCGGCCATGTCAGACATGGACCGCCGTTCCCCTAGCCCCTGGGGGCATTGAGCCTCGTGTGGCGCGGAAAACCATCCCCCAATTGGATGATTCCGCACGAGTGGGGCGAGCGTGTGCTTTTTGGCACAGAATTAGAAGCGGAGACGATTCACCAAGGCGGAAAGGTCGGCTTGGCGGCGTGCGCCGGTCTTGGCGAGCGCGGCTTTCACCTGCGACCGCACCGTGCTGGCGGTGGTTCCGCGATGCGTGGCGATTTCTGTCAGCATAGCGCCGCCCGCGATCTCGATGCAGATCTCCGCCTCGGCGGCGGTCAGGCCGTAGAGCCGCTGCAAGCGTTCGGGCAGGCCGCGGCTGCGGAGCTTTTCCTCCAGCACAAAGAGCGCACAGCGCACCGGGGTGGCGAGCGCGGCGATGGCGTTCTCGGACCCAATCGGCGTCGCCACCAGCACGAGGGGGGGGCCGCCGGAGGGCCGGCGCGCCAGCAGCTCTGCGCCGGTGCGAAACTTGGCCGACCAGCCTTCGCCGATGGTTCGGGCCAGCGCGGCGTCCAGTTCGGCCTGCGCGGGGATATCCGAGAGCACCAGTTTTCCGTCGCGCAGCTCGATCCCGTCGCATTCGCGCAGGAGCACCTCGCCTGTGTGATTGACATGCGTGACGCTTCCGTCGGCGCTGAAGAAGAAGCACGGCGCGCCGATGGCGTTATAGAGTTCCTTGATATCCGGCGAGGATGTCATCGGCGGCGCGTCCAGGACCACGCTCAGCGTCCTCCGCAGATGCGGAATGAAGGCCTCGACGCGCTTGATGTCCTGTGCATCGAAGCGCCGCTGTTCGCCCACCCGATAGAAGTTCATGATCACCGGACGCTGATTTTCCTCGGGCGTCCGCAACAGCATGAAGATGCCGCTGGTTATGCCCATCGGCGTCATCAGTTCGCGCCAATACTGGCTCGTTGCCTGCTCCTCCGGCGGCATGAGTTCGTCGATGAGGAAGGCGCCGGGCGCACGCCCTGTCGCCAGGGCGCGATGGGTGAACTCCGACTTGCCGGCGTATTTCGGATAGACGTCGGCAATGAGGGTCATATCGATCCCGTAGGCGACAAGCGGCACCGGCAGCACGTTCGGAAGCGATGGCGCCAGCATCAGCCCCATGTCTGCACCAAGGTGATCGCCAATGGCCCGCACGATGTCGGGCCAGCTCTCGGGCGCACGGATGGCGGTGTAGATGCGGTCGAGCAGAGCCGCGCCGGCGGCATCCGTGCGCGAGGGGCCGCCCTTCATTGTCTTGCGGCGCCGCATGCGGGCGCTTCATTATCGGCGCTGTGGCGGCGCCCTCCTGTGGCGCGTCCGTCGGCTAGGGAAGGGAGGGCCATCGCGATCCGCTAGAAGAGCCGCCAAGCGTCTCAAAATGCAGCGCAGGGGCGACCGTACCGTCCGCTTCTATCAGGAGTAGAAGGAAAAAGCATCGGGGATGCGTCACAAGCTTTGCCAGTTTTCACGACTCAAGCGTGGGCCTAGTCGCGAAACTGGTTGAGCAGACGCGCTTCGAGTTCGTCGGTGGCGTTGGTAGGATCGTCGGCGTTGTTGGCGCCGTCGAGGCCCGGGAAGTCGGCGAAGGGATTGCCGAAGAGCGGGAAGGTGGCGGTCCCGAGCGAGGCTTCGTAGCGGCCACGCCAAGTGAACGGCGCCGACACCGAACCGTCCGAGAAGAACTCGAAGGCTGTGCCGGGACGATCGAGGCTGACTTCGTGTCCGCCAGCGAGCGTGAAGATCACGCGGCCTTCGTCGAGAATCCCGAACATGCGTCCATCCAGCATCAGCAGATCGACGATCGTGCCGCGCACGCCGATCGTCGCGACCGGCGTGTGGACTTGGTAATTGTGCGGGTCCTGCGAGCCGGTGATGAAGCGCAATGCGCCGGTGGTGAACGACACCGCGACATCGCCCGCCGAGCGGCTCGGGTCGTACACGTAGCGGTCGAGGCGCACTTCCGAACGCGGCCCCAGGCTCAGCGTGGTCTGATCGGTGAACATCAATTGCGCAACGCTCGCCGCGCCCGTTCGCACCGCTTCATTCTGGAAAACTGGATTGCCGACCGCGAGCCGGCGTTCGCTGCCGGTTTGACCCGCGGTCACTTCGTTGCGCACAGCCGCCGCGGCGCCAATCCGCGCCGCCGTTTGCGCCGAAGCGTCCGGGCTCGCCATCATGACGGCCGCCAACAACGCGCCGAGTGCCAGCATGGATCGTTGCATGGCCCAACCTTTCGTTCTCGAAGGCAACCTCGTCCCGGGAAAGGTAGGCGCGAACCGCCGCTCCTTGCAACCGCGAACGCCCGCGAGATGCGTGACAGGCGTCACGGAACCGCTTCCGTACGGCGGAATTGCTTGAATTGGAGCCGCGAAGCGCTTTTACTGGCCGTCACAAGCCGACGCCGCGGGGACCTTGGTCATGAGGCGCACATTTCGGGGCTTTTGCGGCGCGTTGCTGCTCGCTGCGAGCGTTGGCGCGCTGAACGTCGGCGCAGCGTTCGCGCAGGACCTGGACGCACTGAGCAGCCGGATTCTGGACAATCCGGGCGATGTCTCGCTCAATCTGCAATATGCGCATGCCGCCGAGGCGGCGGGCAAGCCGCGACTCGCACTGGCCGCCTATGAGCGCATCCTGATCAACGATCCCGGCAATGAAGAAGCACGCCAAGGGTACGAGCGCGTGCGCCGCATCATAGAGCCGGCCTATACGACGACACGCATCGAACTCGGCGCGCGCTGGGATTCCGATCCGCTCAACGTGCGCAACGGCAACGAAGCGACGACCTATTTCGTCAATGCATCGATGGTGGACGAGCGCGCCTTCGGGTCGATGCGCTGGCGCACGATCCTCAACGGCGAAGCTGACTACACTCCGGACATCGATCTGCTCAACTACGCCTACGCCGGCGTGCAGACCGGACCGATCGTCTTTATGAGCCCGCACATCGCCATGCTGCCGGCGATCGGCGGCGGCATCGCGTCGCTTGACGGCGATCTCTACTTCGCCGACGTGAATCTCAGTCTGACCTTCGAAGGCCGCGGCGCCGGTTTTTCCTACTGGACGCGCGCGCGCGGCGGCTGGCGCGATTATGGCGATACCTCGATTGCGCAAAGCGGCTCCTATGCGGAGTTGGTCG
>JAFEDV010000328.1 GCA_018241475.1 Pseudomonadota bacterium
CGGCGAAGGCAGAATCAGCCGTTGCGATGAAACAGCAACGACGCGTTGCGGCGCGCCAATCTGAGTTCGTTGTCCGGGTCCTCGAACGACCCGCGCTCGACGCCGGCGGCGTCGGCGGTGAACGACCAGTTCCAGTAGCGCAGAACGGTTTGCGCCTTGGCGGTCGCCAACGTGTCGAACACGTAAACCGTGCGTCCCAGCGGATTGTCGATGCTGTCGGCGTTGCCCGGCGGCCGCCGCAGCGCCCGCCACAGCGCAAGCAAGGACGGCCGCTTGAGGCCAACCGCCTTGCAGAACACGCCGATGGCCTCGCCGCCGGCGTCGGCGAATATTTGTGCGGCCGTCGTCGGCTTCACGCCCGACAAATGCGCAATCTCATTGACGAGATTGCGGTCGAGCCCGTGCTCCGACGCGATCAGCGCGCCTTCGAGCGAACCGTAAGCGCTTTGCGCGGCGGCGGCGCGATTGCGCTGTCGGCGCTCGATGACTTGAAGAGCCTTGCGCGTGTCTGCGTCCGACCAGCCCTCCGCCGCCGCCATCGCAAAGACATCGCCCAGTTCCTGCAGCAGAACGCCGCGATCGACGGCAAACCTCCGCAAGATCTGCAGCCTGGCCTCGAAGCTCGCCCACCAGAACAGCACCAGCGCCTGATTGGCGCGCAACTCCAGGCGCGGCGCGAGCAGCGCCCCCAAGGCCGGCGCCTGGCGCGAGCGCGAGACGATAAGGTCGACCCCTTGCCAGGAAAGCTTCGCCGTCGGATTGCGGAGCACCGCCTCGATGGTGGCGATGTCGCCGGTCGCCAGCAGCGCGTCCGTCAGCGGTTCGCTCAGCCCGCGCCGTCTGGCCAACGCGATCCAGTGCGTGGATACGCTGGCGCGCACCGTGGCGATCAGATCGGAATCGTCGAAGCCGACGCCATGTTCGAGCAGCGGCAGCGCCACACTGATCTCATCGCGGGAGAGATAGCGAAGCAGCGTTTTCGGCGCGTCATGGATGCGCACCAGCCCTTCGGCGCACCGCCGCCGCAGTTCGACGCTGCTTGTCCTCAAGAGACCGACGAGAATGTCGGCTGCAAGTTGCCGCTCGTGGGCCGGGACCCGGCTTTCCGGCCACGAAACGATCTCGCACAGGCGTTGCGCCAGCGCCGTGCGCGCGCGCGCCATCTGCGCTTGATTGAGTTCAAGCGGGGCCGGCGCATCCTGTTGATTCGCTGCTGCGGGCATGGCGCGCCCGAGTGAGCGCGCGCGACCGTTAATCCCGCGTCAACGCAAGCAGGTCAGCTCGGGCCGTGCTGACCGAGCGCGCTGTTGCTGTGGTGGCCGCTGCTGCTGGTCGCGCCGTGCTGGCTGTTGTAGGCAGCCGTCGCCGTGTTCCAGGAATTGACGGCGCTGTTGAACGAAGCCGCCTGCGCATTGTAGGCCGCCTCCGCCGCCGCCGCTTGGGCGGCGAGCGCGCGAACCTCGCCTTGGCGGCACTGCAGCTTGGCGCGCGTGTCGTTGGCCCACGCCTCGAACGCCTGGTTGGCGTGGTTCATCTGCGAAGCGGTGATGTGCGCCATGTCCGGTTGCGTCGGCGCAGGCTGCGCTTCACCGCACGCGCTCGGCGGCGCCGGCGGCGCGGGCGTGGCGGGCGTCGTGCCGGTCTCGGCGGCGGCGACCGAAGCAAAAAGGAGCGCCGCACCGGCGCCGATCAAGATTCTCATCAAACTCTTCTCCATGACACGCGCGCCCTCGCAGCGGTCCTTTCCTGAAAACCCGACGAAAATGCGGTCGATGCTCAACCGCCCGCAAGCCGGAACGTGATCGGCACCCGAATCCGGCCGCCCGACGTGGGTCGCCCGTCAGAGGTTTGCGCCGCCATGCGGAACGACTGCGAAATCCGCAGCGCCGCTTCACCGAAGCCCCAGCCGGACGGGTCCTCGTTGATGACCGAGCATGCGATCCGGCCGTCTGGTGAGACGAGACAGTCGAGCGTTACCCGGCCTTCCTGGTCACGGTCGCGGGCCCGATCGGGATAAAAGCGGTCGAAATCGCGCGCGCCGGGCCGTTGCAGCCAGACCGCGCCGGTGATGATGCCCGGTGTCGGCGGCGCGGGCGGCGGGTCGACGGCCACCGGAAGCGGCGTCGGCGTTGGCGGCGCGCTCAAGTCTGGCGGCGGCACGCGCTGTTCGGGCGGCGGCGGCGGCGGCGGCCGGTTGGGCGGCGGCGGCGGCGGCGGCGGCGGCTTTTTGGCCTCGACTTCCACCTTCACCGATGCGCGGTCCTGGAACATGTCGGTGACCGCGCGGAATTTGCCCGTAAACGCCAGATACGCGATGCCGGCGCAAATGATCGCGGCCAACGCAAGGGATATGAGACGAAGGCGGATCATGGCTCAGCCTTCCTGCGCAAGTTCTGCAAAGATGCCGACCTTGACGAAGCCTTCTTCTTCAAGGCGGCTCATCACGTCGACGACGTTGCCATACGCCGTGCTTTGATCGGCGCGAACGAAGATGCGCGCTTCTGCGTAGATGTCTTCGACATTCAGCGCCGGGTTGTTGCGGATGGCGTGGTCGAGCGTGACCTGACCGAGTTGAGACATCGTCACGGTTTGCTCGTCGACGAACACTTCCAGCCCGCCCGCGCCTTCGCGAATGCCAACGATCGTGGGATTGAGGCCCTCGAGATGGATCGGGATCGGGTTGGGTGGCGGCAGATCGACCCGAAGGTCGACCGTCGGCAGCGGGGCTGTGACCATGAAGATGATCAACAGCACCAGAAGAATGTCGATAAACGGGATGACATTCGGGTCAGAGTTGGGCTGCATCGCCCCCCTACGGCCCTTACCGCCTCCCATGGCTACCTTGCCAGCCATCGCCTACCTCCGGTCCTCGGCGACGAGGCCAATTTTGGTGAAGCCCACATTCTGCAGCATGTTCATGGTGCGAACGACGTTGCGGTACGGAAGATCGGCGTCGGCGCGGATGTAGATCCGCTGCTGCTTCACTTCGTACTCGTCGTCGGCGATTTGCGGTGAGTTGGTGCGCACCGCCTCGATCGTCCGCTCGCCGAGCGAGTCCCAAGCGACTTGATCGTTCATGACATACACACGCACGACGCCGCCTTGCGAGTTAACCGACACCCAAGTCGGCCGAGGCGGCCGCTTGGACGGATCGATCTTCGACACCGGCATTTGCACATGGATGTCCACGCTCGAGATCGGCGCTGCGATCATGAAGATGATCAACAGCACGAGCATGATGTCGATGAACGGGATGACGTTTGGATCCGCCGTCACGTCCATGCGGCCGCGCTTACCACTGCCGTGGCCTGGCGCAGAGACTTTAGCCGCCATTGGCTATCCTCCCAAGCAGCTCAATCTCAACCTGCGCGGCTGTCCATGTCGCGCGAGACAAGCGCAATGAACTCGGAAGCGAAGTCCTCGAGCTTGCCGCCCTGCTTGGAGATCTGCTTGGCCGCGAAGTTGTAGATGAGCACCGCCGGGATGGCGGCGGCGAGACCGGCTGCGGTCGCAAGCAGCGCGCCGGCGATGCCGGGCGCGACGACCGCGAGCGAAGTGGTCTGCGTCTTCGCGATGCCGACGAACGCGACCATGATGCCCCAAACCGTGCCGAAAAGGCCGATAAACGGCGCGTTCGCACCGATCGACGCCAAGAAGGTCATCGACGAGCCGAGGTCTTCCAGGTGTTCGTTCTGACGGGTCGTCATCGCCGCCTGCACGCGCTGCATGGTGTGGTCGCGCGCGTCGCGCATGGCGTAGAGGCCGAGATCCTGGGTGCGGCGGACTTCCGCCATGCCGGCGTCGAACATCGACTTGATGCCCGATTGCGGCAGCTTGCGCACGATCGTTTCGGCGTCCTGCACCGAGTTGGCCTTGCGGAACGCGGCGAGGAATTCGCGGGTCTGACGGGCCGCCTTGCGCATGACGTAGATTTTTTCGAAGAGCAACGCGACGGCGTAAATCGCGCAGAGGCCGAGGATGATCATGACGCCGAGTTCGACCGCGTTGAGCTGGCGGATGAGATCGAGCAGGCTGACTTCATTGTGCCCGGCCGCCTCGGAGGCGGCTGCGGCCGCTCGTTGCTTCGCCGCGGCCAAGTCTTCCGCCGACGGGGCCGGCGCCGCCGGTGCGGCGGTGGTGGTCGTCGTCGCCGCTTGTCCGGCGGCGGCGCCGCCTTGCTGAGCGAACATCAGCAGCGAATTCATCAACGTCATGGTCTGCCCTTCTGCCTGGCCTTCAGTTTGTTTCTAGCAACGCGGTTTTTGTTCGGCGGTCGTCCGCCTCAAGGTCAATTTCTTTTGCGCGCTTGGCGAATGATCCGGAGGCCCCATCCCTGGGACCGCTCCCATTCTTCCCACCAAGTCCCGCCGGGTCGCCGCATTCGCGATCTTCTGCCCCAGGCGGTTGTCGACGCCAGGCACCTAAATTTTCGGAAAAGGTGTCCTTGTCAACGTCTCCCACGCAGTGGGCGATCTTTTCGACCGCCCGCCTCCTTCAAACTGTGGCCAATGCCCTGGACAGGGCGTCCTGTGCAACCAAAACTTTCGTGATCGTCATATGTTCCGCTTTGCGCCGTCCCGCCAAGGCACAACCGCAAATTCCTCGGAGTCAGTCCCATGGCCATGACCGCCGCCGAACTCGAGAACTTGTTGCGGGCGGCCTTTCCCGACGCCGACATCGAGGTCAAAGACTTGGCCGGCGACGGCGACCATTATAGGGCCGTCATCCGCTCGACCGCCTTCGCCGGAAAATCGCGCGTGGCTCAGCATCAGATGGTCTATGCCGCTTTGCAGGGACGGGTGGGCGGCGCGCTTCATGCGCTCGCGCTCGAGACCAGCGCAAAGCCTTGATGACGTTTGCATTACCTCTTACGTGCGAGCGTGGAGATCGAGATGTCCGACACCCTGGAAGCCATTCGCAACACCGTCGCCGGCCATGACGTCGTACTGTTCATGAAAGGCACCGCCGAACGCCCGCAATGCGGCTTTTCCAACATGGTCGTGCAAATCCTCGACCACTTGGGCGTCGAGTATTTCGACGTGAACGTCCTGGCCGACGAGAGCCTCCGCCAAGGAGTCAAAGAATTCGCCAACTGGCCGACCATTCCCCAACTCTACGTGAAGGGCGAGTTCGTCGGGGGCTGCGACATTGTGCGCGAGATGTTTCAGACCGGCGAGTTGAAGACTCTGCTGCAAGACAAAGGCGTCCAGCTCGCCGCCTGAGGCGGACGCTTCCGCCGCGTCAGTGTGGGCCCCGCTGCAACGCCGGTCGGTCAGAGCGGTCGCCAGATGATCGCAGCGATCGCGTAGGGCGGCATCGTCCGGAGATGCGCGCCATGCGGCCAGCAGACGGCGACACCTCAAACCGACAGAATGCATCCCCGGCGTCTGATGCGGATTGTGGCTCACGCCGCAAGGATCGGCGGCGAATACCCCGCCGATGGCGGGCCGAGACGGGCTCATTTGGTCCGTCCTGACGCTTGCATAGGCCGGCACCGCCGTCAGCGTGAACGCAATAACAAGCAAGAACAGGCGCATTGTCGCCTCCCACCTTCCGTCCGTGACCGCTGCCGTTTCCAAAGAGTTGGCGGTTGGGCGTGAATCCCGAGGGGCAGTCGCGGCTCGCAGCCTCAGCGCTAGCTATCACCAAGCACACAGGATTGACAGGAGAACCCAATATTCGCGGGTCCGGCGCGAGGTTGGAATGGGTGGATTGACGCCTACCCAATCCAACACTTTCCATCCTCCAGTCCCTTTGCCATCAACGAAAGCGCGTTTCGCAATCCGACCGGTCGCGAACGCGTTTATGATGCCCGCGTCTCTTGTCGGGAGGCTGAGGTCGACAACAGCGTTCAGTTCAAGGGATGTGGTTTGAGTGTGATGCGGAAGAAGTTCGTGAGAATGGGCGCCGCAGTTTCGAGGAGAACAAAGAAACTCGAAAGGTCCAGTGTGTGAAGGCGAATGGCGAGTGGCGCATAGCGAATAGGGCTCAATCCTACTCACTATTGACTATTGACTACTCACTTGCGCC
>JAFEDV010000329.1 GCA_018241475.1 Pseudomonadota bacterium
CAAGGGCGTCGACATGGACGATCCCGAGAAGGAAATCGTCCGCAAGTCGAGCGACAGCGATCCGCTTTCGATCCTGGCGTTCAAGATCATGGACGACCCGTTCGTCGGCACCAGCACCTTCTGCCGCAGCTATTCTGGCGTTCTGAACGCCGGCGACGCCTTGCTCAACTCGACGCGCGACAAGAAGGAGCGCGCCGGGCGCATGCTGCTGATGCACGCCAACAACCGCGAAGACATCAAGGAAGCCTTCGCCGGCGACATCGTCGCACTGGCGGGACTGAAGGAAGTGCGCACGGGCGACACTCTCTGCGATCCGCAGAAGCCGGTGATCCTGGAGCGCATGGAATTTCCGGAGCCGGTCATCGAGGTGGCGGTCGAACCGAAGTCGAAGGCCGACCAGGAAAAGCTGGGCGTGGCGCTAGCGAAGCTCGCCGCGGAGGATCCGTCCTTCCGGGTGTCGACCGATCAGGAGTCGGGCCAGACCATCCTCAAGGGGATGGGCGAACTGCACCTGGACATCAAGATCGACATCCTGCGCCGGACCTACAAAGTCGAAGCCAATGTCGGCGCACCGCAGGTTGCGTATCGCGAGAAGCTCGGCCGCGCGGCGACCATCGACTACACGCACAAGAAGCAGACCGGCGGCTCAGGCCAGTTCGCGCGGGTGAAGATCGAGTTCGCGCCCGGGGAGCCGGGCTCGGGTTTCGTGTTCAAGAACGCCATCGTCGGCGGCGCCGTGCCGAAGGAATACGTGCCCGGCGTCGAGAAGGGCCTCAACATGGCCAAGGAAAACGGCTTGCTGGCCGGCTTCCCGCTCATCGACTTCACCGCGACCCTGATCGACGGCGCTTATCACGATGTCGATTCCAACGTGCTGACCTTCCAGATCGCGGCGCAAGCCGCCTTCCGCGAACTGAAGGAGCAGGGCGATCCACGCCTGCTGGAACCGATCATGAAGGTCGAGGTCACAAGTCCGGAGGAATACGTGGGCTCGGTGATCGGCGACCTGAACTCGCGGCGCGGCATGATCCAGGGCCAAGACATGCGCGGCAACGCCACCATCATCAATGCGATGGTCCCGCTCGCCAACATGTTCGGCTACGTGAACACGCTGCGTTCGTTCTCACAGGGCCGCGCTTCCTACGTGATGGAGTTCGATCACTACGAGGAAGTGCCGAAGGCGGTCAGCGCCGAAGTGCTGGCGAAGCTGCGCGCCTGAGGTTCGTCGCTGTCGCCCGCGGGCGGTGCGACGCAGCCGCCAAAAAAAACGCCCCGGTTCACACCGGGGCGTTTCTTCGTGTCGTTTGGCGCTTGGTTTACCAGCGCGAGAACGTGTCCGTCAGAACGGCAGCACCGTTCCAGCTCGGCCCGTGATTGGTGTAGTCTTGCACCGTGCCGCCGTTGAAATGGAAGCGAAAACCGATGTTCCAGGTGTTGATGTCGTAGCCGCTGCCGGAGTGGCGATCGAACTGAGAACGGAGATAGCCGCCATAGAATTCGAAACCGTTGCCGCAGCCATAGGTGGCGCCGACGCCGTATTCGGTCGCCGTGTAGTCCGA
>JAFEDV010000032.1 GCA_018241475.1 Pseudomonadota bacterium
CATCCGCCGGATCGCTGATCACTTTGTACCCAGGATGCCCGCCGCCCACGCGCGTCGTCTTCATCTTACGCGACGCCGCCAGATCAGCCGGTCCTAAACAAATCCCATGCATGCGCGGCGAAGCGCCGGCGATGGCTTCAACATTCGCGACGCCCTGCGCCGTCTCCAGGAGCGCATGCAGCAGGATCGGCTTCTTCACGCCGTGCTTGGCTTCCAGCAAAGCCAAGAGTTGATCCATGTAGTGGATGTCCCACGGCCCCTCGACCTTCGGGACCATGATGACATCGAGCTGGTTGCCGATGCTGGCGACCAGGTCCATCACATCATCCAAATGCCACGGCGAATTGAGCGCGTTGATCCGCGCCCAGAAGCCGACATCCGCTTTCGCAAAGTCAAAGCTCTTGCCCATCGCAATCGCGCCAGCGCGCGCCGCGGCCTTGGCGTCTGCCGGAATAGCGTCTTCCAGATTGGCGAGAATAACATCCACCTGCGCCGCCATCTCCGGCACACGCGCGCGCAGCTTCTCGTTATGCGGCGGCACAAAGTGCACCATGCGTTCAAGCTTGACCGGCGGCTCGCGCAACGGCGGCGGCGCACCGGCAGCCAGCGGCGCAAAGAATTGGCGGGGCGGTTTCATCATCTCGGCAAGCCTCCCCCCTCGCGGGGGAGACGCCCGCGAAGCGGGCGGAGGGGGGGCGTGCCGACGCGCAGGTGCTGAGCAGCGCGCGTGCTGATCGCCCCCCACCCCCTACCCCCGCCCCGCAAGGGGGCGGGGAGGCGCTCAGCCGCACCAACTCGCATGTTCACGCTCCATTCGCACGCGCAGCATGATCTGAGCCGTGCGCCAGCGCAATCCGCCTATCCGGGACGGCGCTTTACCTTGAAGGAAGGGTCTTTGCCGGTATTGTCCGCCGCGCTTCCCGGGAGCGCGATCCCGGCTCTGGGTTTCTATCTTGCGCACCTATCTGGACTTCGAAAAACCGGTCGCCGAGATCGAGACCAAGATCGACGAGTTGCAAGCGCTCGCCGAAGCGTCCGGCGCCGACGCGATAAGCCAGGGTCAGGAACTATCGCGGCTGAAGACCAAGGCTGAAAACCAGCTCGCCGCCATCTATTCGAAGCTCGATCCCTGGCAGAAGACCCAGGTCGCGCGCCACCAGGATCGGCCGCGCTTCCGCGATTATGTCGGCGCGCTCGTAACAGACTTCGTCGAGCTTTCCGGCGACCGCAAATATGGCGAGGACGCCGCGATCCTCGGCGGCCTCGGAAAGTTCTTGGGACGTCCGGTCTTGGTCATCGGCCATGAGAAGGGCCGCACCACCGCTGAGCGCCTCAAGCACAATTTTGGTATGGCGCGCCCGGAAGGTTATCGCAAGGCGGTCCGCCTGATGGACCTCGCGGAGAAGTTCTCACTGCCGGTCGTCAGCTTCGTCGACACCGCCGGCGCCTATCCCGGTATTGGCGCGGAGGAGCGCGGCCAAGCGGAAGCCATCGCGCGCTCGACCGAGCGCTGCCTCACGCTTGCCGTGCCGATGGTGGCGGTGATCACCGGCGAAGGCGGCTCGGGCGGCGCCATCGCCATCGCCGCCGCGAACAAAGTGCTCATGCTCGAGCACTCGATCTATTCGGTCATCTCGCCGGAGGGAGCGGCTTCCATTCTCTGGAAGGATAGCGCGCGCGCCAAGGACGCAGCGACCGCGATGAAGATCACCGCGCAAGACCTGGGAGAACTACACGTCATCGACGCCATCATCCCCGAGCCGGTGGGCGGCGCGCATCGCGAGCCCAGCGCGGCGATCGCTACGGTTGGCGCAGCTGTCGCGGAAGCCCTCGATACGCTGTCCGGCAAATCTCCGGATGAACTGCGCGCCCAGCGCCGCGAGCGCTTCTTCGCCATCGGCCGCTTCGAAACCGAAGCCGCGCCAAGCGCATAGAGTATAACCCTTGACCACGAGTCCGGAAGCGCGCCAACTCCGCGCCGGCGCGAGGGACCCGCGCCGCGCGGCGCAGCTCAAGGAGTTATTTCATGCGCCTTCTCAAATCCGCGGCGATCGCCGCCTTTGCCTGTGCGCTTCTCGCTTTGCCGGCAGATGCAGGCCCCGTTGGCACGTGGTTCGGCGTTGCAGCCTCCGTGGCGCCCGCGGGATCGACGCAAACGTATTCCGTTCAGTCGATCGCGGCGGCGGACCCACGCAACATCAACCTCACCGTCGTCTATCAGTGTCTCGGCCGTTCCAACTGCACGCTTACCAGCGTGGCCGTTCCCTTCGGACCGAACATGTACCTGGTCCCGCCGCCCGTCGCCTCTCCGGCGCCCCGCCCGGTCTACGTGCTGGTGACAAGCGGAACGTCATGCCAAGCAAGCTACGGCAGCGCGGCGCTTATGGGTGTTTGGACCGACGGTCGCGGATCCGACATCGGCGAGTGCCTCATTCCGCCGACATTGCGCGCGCCTCCCGGCGGCGGCGGACCGCCGCGGCCGGTGACGCTCCCGCACCTCAACTTGCCGCACATCCCCCCATATGTGCAGCGGCCGGCGCCAATCGGCCCCGGTCCTGCGCCTGGACCCATTCCGCCGCACTAGCCATCACTCCCGGAACCTCACGTTCCTGAGACCGTTTGGAAGCGAATGCCGAGCAGCGCGGCGCTTGAACAACAACTCAGCCGCCGCCGATGGACGCGAGCGCTGTAATTGATTGCCGGGTCCGCGAGGCTTACATCGCAAACCGGGGAATCGGAGGATGTCGCATGAGTGAAGACCTTTCGAAATCGCGCCGCGTTGTTGCGCTGGGACTGGGCGCGGCGGTCGCAGGCTCGCTCATTCCCACAGCGGCCCGGGCTGCCGACAGTGACCGCGACACCTATTCCGAACCGGAAATCGTCAGGGCCGCCGAGGACTTTTTCGGCGCGGCGGCGGAAGGCCTCGCCAACGTGATCCATCACATCTTCAACGAAAAGGGCCGCCCCAACGGTTACATCACCGGCGACGAAGGCTCAGGCGCGATCGGCGTTGGATTGCGCTACGGCGGCGGGCGTCTGCATTTGAAGGGTCTCTCTTCGGTGACGCCGGTCTACTGGCAGGGACCGTCCATCGGCTTCGACACTGGCGGCAACGCCTCAAAAGTGTTCACCCTCGTCTATCACATGCACGACCCGGAGCGCATCTTCCAGCGCTTCCCCGGCGTCGACGGATCGGCCTATTTCGTCGGCGGCTTCGGCGCCAACTATCAGCAAAGCGGCCGCATCATCCTGGCGCCGATCCGCGCCGGCGTCGGCTTCCGCCTCGGCGCCAATATCGGCTACCTCAATTATTCGCGACATCGGCGCGTTCTGCCGTTCTGACGCGTTTCCGCCAAACTTTGCATCGTAAGCGCGCCACAATGCGGTAGCGTGATGCTCTCAAGGGGAGATCACGCTCATGCGCTTTCGTTGGCTGGCCAGCTTGGCCTTTGTCGCGATCGTCGGTTCGGCTGCGGCGCAGCCTGTCAAGGCGCCGCCCGGCGAGACACCGCACCAACAGCCGCCTACGTGGCCATCGCTGCAGCGTTTCTCCGGCGACGCGGAATTCCTTCAGTACGTGCGCGCCGTGCGCGCCCTGCGCGATGCCGAGGATCGCAGGCGTTATCGCGGCTACGAAGCCGACAGCGTAGCGGGCGCAATGCCCCCGCCGCCGCCTCCGCCGCCGCCATCTCCGGCGGCAGCGGCGCCCGCACAAGCGCAGGCAAACGTCGCGATGCCGGCCGGCGCTTCGGTCACCAACGTGCAGACGCAAGGCGTCGACGAAGGGGACATCGTCAAGCAGCTCGGGCGCTTCCTGATTGTGCTGCAAGACGGACGCCTGTTCGTCGTCGACACCGCCCCTGGCGGCCAGCCCGGCCTCGCTCTCACATCGCGCGCCAACGTCTATCGCGATGCGCGCAATCAGATGTGGTACGACGAAATGCTGGTCAGCGGAAACCGCATCCTCGTCACCGGCTATTCCTATCGCGAAGCGGCCTCCGAGATCACGGTCTTCACCATCGACGATGCCGGGCGGCTGCACCGCGAAGCCATCTATTATCTCTCGTCGAACGACTATTATTCCGCCGAGAACTACGCGACGCGGCTGGTGAACGGCAATCTCGTCGTCTACACGCCGCTCAACATCGCCTACCTCAATCCAGACCAACCGATGCGCTGGCCGCTGATCCGGCGCTGGCTGCGCGACGGCGACCGTCAAGCCGAGACCACCCGCGGCAAGCCGCTGTTCGACGCACACGATATCTACAAACCAATCCGCCCAACGCTCGCGCCGTTCGTGCATTCGGTGTCGGTCTGCCCGCTCGGCGATCTGCGCTCGGGCGATGAACTCGACTGCCGCACCACCGCCTTCGTCGGCGCGTCGCAGCGCGAGTTCTTCGTCTCCACCAGCGACATCTATCTGTGGGTGAGCTCCGGCTGGGCCGATCGCGATTGTCAGGGCGACCGCGGCAGCGACCCGGTCTCAGCTACGCTCTATCAAGTGCCGCTCTCCGGCCGCACGCCGCGCGCACTCTTCACACGTGGCGCGCCCACCAATCAGTTTGCGCTCGACGCCAATGGCGGCGAATTCCGCGCGCTGCTCGGCTGGGATGGTTGCAACAGCTACAGTCAACATCCGCATGTGCGCTACTTCCACGCGCCGCTCTCGTCGCTCAGCACGGCCCCGCGCACGGCGCCTGACTGGAGCTATGTGAACGAACCGAGCCCTGACGGCGCCCAATACGAACCGCGCTTCACCGAGAACTATCTCGTGTACGGTTCGCGCCCGAGCTGGAGTTCGTATCCGCCGCAGGGGCAAACGGTGACGGGCCGCGTCGTGGCCGTGCCGGTCTCGCGTCCGAACAGTCCGGTCACCATCGAAGCCCCGCACGGCGTGCTGCGCATCGAGCGCGCGGGCGCGACCAACATCGCGCTCACCGGCTATCGCAACGACGACGGCCTCAGCGTCTCGCTGCTCGACTTGCGGGCGCGCCCGCGCATCGCCGACACGCATCTGCTCGCCAGCCGCTTCGAATCCGAAAACCGCTCGCACGCCTTCAACAGCCTGATCGGCGCCGAAGGCGGGCTCATGGGTCTGCCCACCGTCGGCGGCGTCAAGCAGAGCGGCCGCTGGGTATTCCGCAGCCAAGCCTCGGACGTGAGCTTCCTCTCTGTGAACGGCGCCGGCCAGCTCAACGACATGGGTCTCTTGAACGCCAACGAAAACGCGCAGGACCCCAGCTATCATTGCGAAGTGTCATGTATCGATTGGTACGGCAACACCCGCGCCATCTTCACCGGCGGGCGCATCTTCGCGCTTTCGGGAACGGAGATGATCGAGGGCGGCATTTCCGGCGATCGCATCGGCGAACGCCGCCGCCTCAATCTCTCGCAGCCGCCGCCGGAGAGCTAGAGCAGATTCCATTCAGTTAGGCGCATATCCTGCGGCCTCGAAGTAGTTTGCACATTCGGCTGGGGTGAAGGCGCTGAGGGCTTGGCCGATCACGTCCCAGAGGTCATCGCGTGTTCGCGCCG
>JAFEDV010000330.1 GCA_018241475.1 Pseudomonadota bacterium
AGCGCCTGAACGAACAGGACAAGACTGACGCCATAACCGAGGAAGCCGATCATGGCGGCGCCCGCAACCGAGAGCGGCGGCGGCAAGCGCGCGCCGAACAAGAGCGCCAGCGCGAAGTTCACCAGTCCGGCGGCGAGTCCCTTAAGCGTCGCGATCTGAACCGGATCGGATGCGGAGAGCTTACGCGTGAGATTGTTGTCGATGGCCCATGCGAGGCACGCGCCCACAATGGCGAAAGCGCCAAGTCCCACCCCCTGCGGGCCGCCGCGCCACGATAACAGCGCAGCTCCTGCCAGGATGGCGAGCGCGCCGGCGAGCAAGCGGCGGTCGACGCTTTCCTTGAAGACGATCCAGGCAATCGCCATCGTCGCCAGTCCTTCGACGTTCAACAACAACGCTGCCGACGAAGCGGGCGTTTGCGATAGGCCGATCATCAACAGCAATGGCCCGGCGACGCCGCCGAACGCGATGACCAGTGCAAGCCAGAACCAATCGCCGCGGCTGATCGGCGCCTCCACGCGATGTTTGTCGAAGACGCGCTGGGCGGCGAGCGTGAGGCCAAGCCCGATGCCGGATCCGAGATAGAGAAGGCCGGCCAGCAGCCAGGGATCCACTCCCTGTCCCAAAGCGAGCTTGGCGAGCGGCGTGCTGGCGCCGAAGAGCGCCGCCGACAGCAATGCCGTAAGCGGGCCCGACCAATGGCGGGAGGAGAGGTTGCGCAGCGGGATCATTGCTCCCGCATCTGTCAGGTTCCGCCGAACGTATCCAGGAGCCGCCGGAGATATTCGCGCTCGGCTTCGGGACGGTTGGGATCGTCGGCGCGGCGGCGGATTTCGTCGAACAATTCGCGGGCGCGCAGGTCGGTCGAGAGATCGCCGTTGAGGCGCATGCTGCGACTCGACGCATCGCCGGCGCCCATCGTCGAGCGGCCGAGCGGGTCGCGGTCGCTGTCGCCGGCGGCGCCGCTATTGCCGGCCTGGTCGCCGACTTCGCCGTCGCGCATTTGCTGTGAAAGGCGCGATGCGCCGCGGCGGAGGCGATCGAGGGCGGTGTCCTGCGCAGTCTCGGCGCCGCGCAAATCGCCAGAGCGCAGGGCTTGCTCGGATTCCTGCATCGCACGCCCGGCCGCGTCGAGATCGGAATTGGAGGCCGAGCCGGCTTCATCGGCGGAGCGTTGCGCTTGGCTCAGGCCTTGCTGGATGCGCGACTGGCGATCAGCCAGATCTTGGCCGCCTTGGCCGCCTTGCTGCGAGCCGCCGCCTCCGGCGGTCGATTGCTGGCCCTGCTGTCGCTGCGTGTCGTCGCGGAGCGCGCGCTGGGCGCCCATGGTTTGCGACAGCTGATCCATGCTCTGGCGCATCTGCTGCTGACGCGTGCCTTGGCTTTGGCCTTGGCCCGGTTGCGCGTGCTGCGTGAGGCGAACGTCGAGATTGGCCAGGATGTTGGTCAGCTGCTGAAGCAGCGCCTGCGCTTCGGCGTTACGGCCTTGTTCGGAGAGCTGCTGCACCTGCCGCATCATCTCGTCGATGTCGCGTTGGCTGATCTGGGCCTGATCCTGCGTGTCGTCGGCGTTTTCGCGCTGGCCGTTGCGCATCGCCTGCTGCACTAACGCCCGCAGATAACGCTGCGTCGCGTCACGCAGCGCCTGCATCAGCTGCTGGATGCGTTCTTGCGGCGCGTTTTGGGCCAGCGCCTCATTGAGCGCGCGCTGCGCCTCTTCGAGCGCGCGCCGGGCATCCGCGGCGCCGCCATATTCGGCTCGCAGCGCCGTGCGCCAGAGAATGTCGGCGGCGATCGTGGTGTCGTCGATATTGCGCGCGACGTCGAGTTCGGAGCGCGCCGCACGGAAGCCAAGATAGACGGCCAGATCGCGGAAATAGCCGTCTTCCGGAGCCATCATCAGTGCGTCGAGGAGGCGCGCCGCACGCCGGACACCGTCGGGCGCACGCTCGAGCGCGGGATGGAGACTGTCATCGCGAACCTCGATGCGTTCGCTGCCGAGCAGGATGTCGCCCGCAGCGATCGTACGCCGCGGAGCATCCGGCGCCGGGCGATAGGCGCGGCGGTCGGTGAGGATGTGACGGCGGATTTCGATCGCGGCGCGCGCCAGCGGCTGCAGGAACACTTTCTCGGGAAGCGTCACTCTCAACGGCTCGCTGGCGCCCTCCTGGCCCATCGCATCGACCGCCACGATCTGCGCTTGCACATCCATGCCGGCATAGGGATGAGCGGCGAGGTCGATTTCGCTTTCGCCGTCCGCATCGCGCGGATCGCCGGCAGGGGCCTCAAGTTCGGTGTCGACCGGGCCTGCATGGACGAGCCCCGGCGGGGGGCTCACGGGCTGAACGCGCAGCAGTAATCGGCGCACGCCGTAATCGTCGCTCACGCGCCAGCCGACCGTCGCCCGCTCGCTGGGCATGAGTTCGATGGGCTGGGTGAATGCAGCGACCGGGGGCGCATCCGCCGCCGGCGCGATGCGCCACGACGCACGCGTGTGGAAGCGCACGATCTTGAGCGAACCCGCGCCCGGAATGGCCAGATGCGCTTCCCAGGCGCCGTCGGCAGCGCGTGCGAATATTGCGCTGCGCTGGCCGCCGGCGCCGTCGAAGACAAGCCGTGGCGCGCCGGTAGGGCCGGTAAGGCGCACCGTGGCCGTAACCGATGGCGGCGTCACGATGGTCTGATTGAGGCGATCGCTCAACGAAACTGGAGAGGCGTGCGTGTACTCGGCCGGCGTGACCCAGGCTTCAACCGCCATCGGCCCATCCCCGAGCAATGGACCTGGATCTGGAAGGAAGGCGTTGCTCATCCGGTCGCCGGCGTCTGGTCCGGCGATGAAGAACGCACCGATTAGAGCAACCAGCACGGCGTAACGCAGTTTGTAAGGATCGACATCATCGAGTTTCGGCCGCGGCGGGCCGGCGCGCATTCGTTCGGCGCGCTCCAGTGCGCGCTCGCGCTCGCGGCCCCACAGCGCCATCGAGAAGACGTCGTATTGGACAGGCTGATCGCGGAGCGCCTCGAAGGCGGAGAACTCCAATTTCGAGTCCGAGGCCAGGCGCGCTCGCGCCTCGGTCTCCGTTGGCGCGCGCCAGGCGCGCTTTGCACGCAAGCCCAGCCAGACGAACGCGCAGAGCGCTGCTGTGGCTGTGAGCGACTGGGCGATGAGCGGCAACGTTGCGTGCGCGCCGGTGAGCGCCACAACCGCCCAGACGCCGATTGCCAGAAGCAGAAGAAACCCCGCGCGCAAGCCGCGCTCGACCATCAGTCGGCGGCGGGCGCGCTGGGTTTCGCGGGCCAGCTGGTCGAGGGCGTCCTGGAGCTTCATCCCGTGGGGGCCGAGCCTAGCAGGCGCGACCTGGCCAAACCATGACGCTCCCGCAGCACGGACCTGCGCTTCGTCGCTTTACAGGCGTGTTAGGGCCGCGGCGCCGTTGGGCTCTGCGGCGGCTGCGGACTGGTGTCTTGTGCCTCGCCTTGTGGCTGGCCGCAGCGGCGGTCCAGCGCTCGGGGATGCGCAGGATGTTCGGCGTTGTAAGCGCGCTCGCGGGCGCACTCGTGGGCGATGGCCCCTTGGGCGTTCCAAAGCGGATCGGGACGCTCGAGACCGCTCTTGATGCCGCACGCGGAAAGCAGCGCTAGCGCGGCGAGGCCGAGAAAGAGGCGGCTCATTCGAAGTTCTCCTTCCAGCGCGCGATTTGTTCGCGCACCCGCTCCGGCGCGGTTCCACCGTAGCTATCCCGGCTCTCGACCGATTTTTCAACCGTCAGCGTCGCCCGCGCCGCCTCGTCGATGCGCGGCTCGACTGCCTGAAATTCGCTTAACGGGAGGTGTGCCAGCTCCCAGACCCCCGCTTCCTCGGCGCGGCGGACGATGCGACCGGTCACTTCATGCGCTTCGCGGAACGGCATCTTGAGTTCGCGCACGAGCCAGTCGGCGAGATCGGTGGCGGTGGAATATCCCTGCGCAGCGGCTTGGCGCATGACTTCGCGGTTGAACGTGAGGCCCTCGATCATGCCGATCGTGGCGGTGACGCAAAGTGCGAACGAGTCGATCGCGTTGAAGGTGAGGGCTTTGTCTTCCTGCAGATCCTTGGCGTAGGCGAGCGGCAGTTTCTGCACGATGCCGTTGAGCGCAGCGAAGTCCGCGCCGATGCGCGCCGCCTTGGCGCGGACGAGCTCAGCGGCGTCCGGATTGCGCTTCTGCGGCATGATGGACGAGCCGGTCGACCAAGCGTCGCTGAGACGCGCAAAGGCGAATTGCGGCGACGTCCAGAGCACAATCTCTTCGGCAAGACGGGAAAGATGTGTCGCCGCTATGGAGAGGCTGGCAAGCGCTGCGAGCGCGAAATCGCGCGCGCCCACGGCGTCGAGAGAGTTCGAGGCGGGCGCATGGAAGCCCAGCGCCTCGGCGGTCATGTCGCGGTCGATCCTGTAAGAAGTGCCGGCAAGGGCGGCCGCGCCGAGCGGGCACTCCCAGGCCGCCTCGAGCGCGCCGCCGATGATGCGCACGCGATCGCGTTCGAGCATGTTGACGTAGGCAAGCAGGTGATGGCCGAGCGTGACCGGCTGCGCCGCCTGCAGATGGGTGAAGCCCGGCATGATCCAGTCGGCGCATTCGTCGGCGCGCTTCACCAGCGATTTCTGCAGCGCACGCAGGCCGTCGGCGGCTTCGCGCGACGCGCGCATCGTCCAGAGCTTGAAATCGGTGGCCACCTGATCGTTGCGCGAGCGCGCAGTGTGCAGGCGCTTGCCGGCCTCACCGATGCGCTCCGTCAGCCGCGCTTCGATGTTGAGATGAATGTCTTCCAATTCCGCGGAGAACGGGAATGTTCCCGCCACGATCTCCGCGGCGATTTTGTCCAGTCCGGCCTGTATCGCGGCGTTGTCTTCCCTCGTAATGATGCCCTGAGCCGCCAGCATGTCGGCGTGGGCTTTCGAGCCTTCGATGTCCTCGCGCCACAGCCGCTTGTCGACATCGATGGAGGCATTGATCGCTTGCATCGCATCGTCTGGCGTGCTCGCAAAGCGGCCGCCCCACATCCTTTGGCCGCCCGATGACGAGGAAGACTTGGACACCGACACTCGCTCCACTCCCACGCGCAGGAACTGGCCGCCCAATACGGCTCTTTGGGCGGCGATGGCGATACTTGCCTTTGCCGGGGTCGCCATTCTTTACGTGCTTTTCGCCGCCGGTTCAAAGCCCGCCGAGACGCAAGGCATGGCGCGATTCGCGACTGGCGCGATGCATGGACTGGCGGTGCTCGACAATCCGCCGGCGCTACCGATGCGGGCAATCCAGGACGATCAGGGGCGGATCACCAATTTGCACGCATTCAGGGGGCAAGTACTGGTGGTCAATCTATGGGCCACCTGGTGTGCGCCCTGCATGGAGGAGATGCCGACCCTGGGCGCGCTGCAGCGGCGTTTCGCCGGCCGCATCCGTGTCATTCCGGTCAATGTCGACGACACTGCGCATCTGGAGCAGGCAAAGCAGGAGTTGGCGCACCTGACGCGGGGTGCGTTACCGCTCTACAACGACAATTCCCGCGGCATCCTGTTCGATGTGAACACGCCCGGCATGCCAGTGACGATAATCTACGACCGCCGCGGCCACGAAGTCGCGCGCCTCGCCGGCGGCGCTGACTGGTCAAGCGGCGCGGCGGCGCGTCTGATCGAGGCGGTGCTGGCGGAGAACACGACATGATTCCCGTCCTTGAAACCGGGCGCCTTCGCCTGCGTGGACACACGGCCGCCGATTTCGACGCCGTCGCGGAGATGTGGGCGGACCCGAATGTGACGCGCCACATCGGCGGCAAGCCGTCGACTCGCGAAGAAAGCTGGCAGCGGCTGCTGCGCTATCCGGGGCACTGGGAGCTGATGGGATACGGCTTCTGGCTGCTCGAAGAAAAGGCCACGGGCCGCTTCGTCGGCGAAGCCGGATTCGCGGATTTCAAGCGTGAGATCGAGCCTCGCTTCGAAACGCCCGAGCACGGCTGGGCGCTGGCGAGCTGGGCCCAGGGGCAGGGCTTCGCGTCGGAAGCGCTCGCCGCGCAGCTTGCGTGGGCCGAGGATCATTTCGGCCCAACGCCGTTGGTGTGCATGATCAATCCGGATAATGCGCCATCGATCCGGTTGGCCGAAAAGCACGGCTACAGAGAATTTGCCCGCGCCACTTACAAGGATGCGCCGTCGATCTTATTTCGGCGTGCGCCGCGCTGAGGGGCTTGGCCAGCGCTGCGGCTTCTTGAAACTTAGAAATAACGCGGGGTCGCGGCCATGCACGATCTAACCAAAGGCTCGATCACCGGCCACATCATCAACATGGCCGTGTTCATCGGCTTGGGGCTCGTCTTCCAGACCGTGTACTTTCTGGTCGACCTCTACTTCGTGGCGCACCTGGGCTCCTGGGCGATCGCGGGTGTCAGCGCCGCCGGGGTGAGTTCGTTCCTGGTCATGGGCGCATCGCAACTTGTTGCGGTGGGCGCCATGGCGCTGATTGCGCAGGCCGCCGGACGCAAGGATCGGGAGGCGGCGAACCTGGTGTCGGGACAGGCGCTTTCGCTGTCCGCGACCTTCTCCGTCGCAACGCTTGTGCTTGGCTACACATTTGGCGCCATGGCGACGCAGACAGTGAGCGCCGATGCGCAGACATCTGTTGCGGCGCGCGCGTATCTGTTCGCATACCTGCCGTCCCTGGCTCTGATGTTTCCGGTTGCGGCGCTCGGCTCGGCGCTGCGAGGCGCGGGCGTCGTGCGCCCCACCATGATGCTGCAGACGCTGACGGTCATTCTCAACGTAGTGCTCGCGCCGGTGCTGATCGCCGGTTGGGGCACAGGCCGTCCGCTGGGTGTGATGGGTGCGGGCCTTGCGACCACCATCGCGGTGGCGTGCGGCTTCATCGTGTTGTGGGCGATCTTCCCGCGCGTGCAAAAATTCATTGCGCTCGAACGAAGGACGATGGCGCCGCGCCTGAGCGAATGGGGCCGCATCGTCGGCATCGGCCTGCCGGCGGCGGGCGAATTCATTCTGATGTTCGTGATTTTCGCGGTCGTCTATTGGGTGATCCGTCATTTCGGGCCGCACGCACAGGCGGGTTTCGGCGTCGGCATGCGCATCATGCAATCGATCTTCTTGCCGGTGATGGCGGTGGCGTTCGCGGCCGCCCCAATCGCCGGACAGAATTTTGGCGCCGGGCTTGCGGAGCGTGTGCGCTACACCTTCCGCGATGCGGCGCTGATCTGCGCGGCGCTCATGCTGGTGATGACCCTGTTTACGCAGTGGCGGCCCGAAATGCTGCTCGCGCCCTTCACGAGCGATGCGCAAGCACTGGCTTACGCCGCCGATTATCTGCGCATCGTCTCGTGGAATTTCGTTGCGAGCGGCGTGGTTTTCACCTGCTCCAGCATGTTCCAGGGCCTGGGCGACACGCGGCCTTCCTTACTGGCGAGCGCCTCACGGCTGTTGACGTTCATGGCGCCGGCCATCGCGCTTGCGGTATCGGGAGGTCTCGATGTGTTCGGGATGCATGTGCCGTTTACGCTGCACACGATCTGGATTCTGTCGGTTGCCTCCGTTTACCTCCAGATGCTGTTGGCGGTGGCGCTGCTGCGGCGTCAACTAAAGGTGAAGCTCAAGGATCTGGCGCCGCGTGCGGCGGCAACGCCGGCGCCGGTCGCCGCCGAGTGATCAGCGGAAGGGCTGCACGTCGCTGTGATAGAAGCCGATC
>JAFEDV010000331.1 GCA_018241475.1 Pseudomonadota bacterium
ATGGATTGAAAGCGTTGCGCCAGTTCGAGACCAATCTCAAGGCGCTCTCGAAAAGGCCAATCGTCAATGAAGACTTCATTGAAGTCGCGGCTCGGATTATAAAGTGCGAGGGCGTTTGATAGAGCGATGCTTCGCCAATCCAGTGCTTCGTTCTTACGTTCCACCGGCGTCATGCTGGAATCTTCAATGGAGAGTTCATCGATCAGCATTTTCACGAGGTTTGGCTTTCTCTTGAAAGGCACTATCGTGACTGCATTCTCGCCGAACACATTCTCCCACCAGCCCACCGATAGATTGTAGTTGAAGTAGTACTCTTGCTCAGGATCTGGAGCGAACCACGCGGCATTGATGCGTGTGCCTCCCCGTGCTCCAGTTGAGGCCAGTGACACTGCAAGGTCGACTTGAGGCCTCAGGTGTACAATGACCTTAATCGATTCAAAGCGGTCGCAGAGGAAACTCTTGACGCGCTCCACCATTTCCTGCGTTGCCAAACGTGAGTGAAGTTGTTCGCATGAAAGAATCCACGTTGGAATGGCGGCAAAGGCGTCGCACTCGCGCGTGAAGGAGTTGAACGTCCGCTCGCAGAAGGCTTGATGGTCCACAGCAGACTGGATACCTTCTTGCACGAAACGTTCGTCAGGTTGATTGGGGTCCATGGCGAACAATGCAAGGCTCCGATGAACCCTGTCTCCAAGGGATGTCGGATAGTGCACGCCTTGTTGCCGCAGGGGCTCGCGGTTCTGGGCGAACCAAGTCTGAAGCGATTTGGTTCCGGTTTTCTCTGTTCCAATGTGAAGAAGAAGTCTCATGGCGTGCGCAGTTGAGGTTTTCGGAGTTAGACAGCGGTGAGGCGGAATACGTCCTCAGGGCTTTGATCGAACCGGGTCCACTTATTTTCGTCATTCTCCAGCCCGATCATTCTGTCAGGCAACATCTTGATCGCCAAGTCGATGGCCGGGCGAGGCCACTCGAGGCGCCGTCCGTTTGACCAAAGGTCATGGAGAAGGAAACCCGCGCTTGCTAGATTCAGACCTAATGTGATCGATAGCTCGCGCATCATAGCGGGGAGGAAAGTGACGTTGCCCAACTCTCGCAGTCGAAGATTGACGAGTCGGGATGCCGCCATTTGCTGCGCAGAATGTATCGTCGATACGCCGTTATCGGAAACAGTGTAGCTATAGAGCACCTCCTCAATCATAGCTGGCATGAAGAACCGAATCCATCGGGACCATAGTTCGTAGTCTTCGGCGTGTTGCGTCGCGAGTGCGTTGGAATAGCCACCCAGCGTCTTAAATACGTTCGTGCGGCCAACAACGCTCCCATGAGGAAACGGACAACCAACGTCGACCGAGAACTTGAGCACATTTTCCCAGCCATCGCTTCTAACGTGGGTATCGATGAGCGCCCCGCTTTGATCGCGGCGCTCCATGCCGGTTGCAACGATGGAGATGTCCGGATTGTCTTGTAGAAGCGCAAGTTGCTTTTCGATCTTCTTCGGCAGCCAATAATCGTCGTCATCGATGCGCGCAACGAACTCAAATCTCGCTAAGTTGATCCCGGTATTAAGCGCAAAGACAAGCCCACGATTTCTGCGCAATTTGACGATCCGCATTGTCGCTAGTTTCAGTTTTTCCGGGATCACCAGCTCAACTGAAATAGGACTACCATCGTCGACGATGATAACTTCAAACGGAATGGAAATATCTTGCTCAAGCACGGACTCGATGCAGCGACTGATCTGAAAGCGTCTCTGCCGCGAATCTGCGCCCACGAACATCGGCAAGATTATGGAAAGTCCGTGTTCGCGCGGCGCGCCTTTGATGTCCAACTCACGCATTGGCGTTGCCATAGGCGAGCGCATTCTCCGTTCGAGTAAGAATCTCGTATTCAGACTGGGTGAGCGGAGATCTGCAGTTGAACGGGAAGGCTAGAAGCTCTGCGCGGAAGTCAGCGAGCCTAGTGCATGCGGCAACGCGTGATTGAAGAAGTGAAATGATGTCTTGGCACCTGGAAAACTCCTCCGGGTGTTCTCTCTCGGTCGTGTTGCCGTCGCTTCCCGTTGTGAACTCGGAGATTGGTTCGGCAATGCAATGCGCAATGACGCCGCTCTCAAGCATACGTAGCAGAAGGGAATAGTCCTCTAAGTAGTGCATGTCGCTGGCAGTTCGGATTTGATGTTCGCTCAAGAAGTCAGTGCGAACTACGTAGGAATTGGTGGTGATGAAGTTGGCGGCGAGGAGCGAGGTGAATGGCAACACATCGTATCCGAGAGTCACCCTGCCATTTTGGTCACGCCGAAGTGATGAGCCATAGACGATGTCCGCGCCGCTCGTTTCTAGGGCGCGGACCAAGCGCGAAGTGAAGTTAGGATAAAGGATATCATCGTCGTCGAGGATGCAAGCAAAGCCGTAGCGTTCGCGATACGCACAGGCAACATCCAACCCTATGTTCAGCGGGTGACCGCGCCGTAGATCCGTGCATGGCGCACCAACCACGCGCACTCTATCGTGCGGGAAGCAAGCTTCGAGATTGGTCTTAAT
>JAFEDV010000332.1 GCA_018241475.1 Pseudomonadota bacterium
AGTGTTTCCGGCAATCACGCCGGCCATCCTGACGGGATTCGCACTCGCGTTCGCTCGCGCCGTCGGCGAATATGGCTCCGTCATCTTCATCGCGGGCAACATCCCGCGCGTTACCGAAATTGCGCCGCTCTTGATCGTCGTCCGCCTGGATGAGTTCGATTATGCGGGCGCCGCCGCCATCGGCTTGGCCATGTTGTCGATTTCATTTCTGCTCATGTTCGTGTTGAATTGGCTGCAGGCGGGCCTTCTTCGCCGCGGAGCGCAGCATTGAGTCAATCGAAGGGCCTGGAGCGACGCTCTCACGCCGCGCGCGACCCCGGCGCACTGGCGGCGCTCTTCATTGCGGCGACGATGGCGTTCATGGCGGGCGCGCTGATTCTCCCGTTGCTGGCTGTGTTCGCCGAAGCGCTGCGCAAGGGGATCGGGCTCTATCTCAGCAGCGTCACCGAACACGACGCCTTGGCGGCCATACGCCTGACCCTGCTGGTGGTCGTCATCGCGGTGCCGCTCAATACGGTTTTCGGCCTCGCGGCAGCGTGGGCGGTGACCAAGTTCGAGTTTCGCGGCAAGCAGATCCTGTTGACCTTGATCGACTTGCCGCTTTCGATCTCGCCGGTGATTTCCGGCCTGGTGTTCGTGCTGCTTTATGGCGCGCACGGCTGGTTCGGCCCGGAGCTGCGGGAGATGGGCATTCAGATCATCTTCGACGTCAGCGGCATCGTTATCGCGACCACGCTGGTTACGCTGCCATTCGTGGCGCGCGAACTCATTCCGCTGATGCAGGCGCAGGGCAAGGACGAAGAGTTCGCCGCCGCGACACTTGGCGCCTCGACTTGGCGGACGTTCTGGCAGGTGACCTTGCCGAACATCCGCTGGGCGCTGCTCTATGGCGTGCTTCTATGCACCGCCCGCGCCATGGGCGAGTTCGGCGCAGTGTCGGTGGTCTCGGCGCGCGTACGCGGCGAAACCGCGACGATGCCGCTGGAGGTCGAAATCCTCTACAACGAGTACAACGCAACCGGGGCATTCGCCCTTGCTTCGCTGCTGGCGCTGTTCGCGCTGGTGGCCCTCGCAGCCAAGACGATCCTCGAAAACCAGTTCGCGGGCGATCTTGCTGCGCAGCGTCGGCGCTGAACCCGATGGCGCTCAAGATCGAACACATCACCAAGAGCTTCGGCGCGACGGAAGTGCTGCGCGACATCTCGCTGTTTACGGAGGACGGTGAGTTCCTGGCGCTGCTTGGACCCTCGGGCTCGGGGAAGACGACGCTGTTGCGCATCATCGCCGGACTGGAACTGCCCGATGCCGGCGCCGTGCGCTTTCGCGATCGGGATTTGCTGGCGCGGCCTGTGCGCGAACGGCGCATCGGCTTCGTCTTCCAGCACTATGCTCTCTTCAGGCACATGACCGCCGCGCAGAACATTGCGTTCGGGATGCGAGCCAAGCCGCGCCGGCGGCGGCCCTCGCCGCGCGCCATCAGCGACAAGGTGGCCGAGCTGCTCTCGCTGGTGCAACTGGAGGGGCTCGGCGGACGTTATCCGAGCCAATTGTCGGGCGGCCAGCGCCAGCGGGTGGCGTTGGCGCGAGCGCTCGCGATCGAGCCGGACGTGTTGTTGCTCGACGAGCCGTTCGGCGCGCTCGACGCCAAGGTGCGGCGCGAACTGCGGCGCTGGCTGCGCGATCTGCACGAGCGCACCGGCCTCACCACCATCTTCGTGACGCACGATCAGGAAGAGGCGCTGGAACTCGCCGACCGCGTCGCGCTGCTGCGTGAGGGCGCACTGGAGCAGATGGGCACGCCGGAGGAACTCTATCACGAACCGGCGAGCGCCTTCGTGTTCGACTTTCTCGGTGACAGCATTTCCTTGGCGTGCGAGGTCAAAGGCGGCGTCGCGGTTATCGCCGGCGCCGGCGTGCCGATCGTCGGGCCGCATCCGCATGACGGCCCGGCGACGGCTTACGCACGGCCGAACCAATTCGACGTGGCCGCCGGCGAGGGCGCCGGGCTGGCGGCGAGAGTGCGCGCGGTGCTGCTGGCCGGACCGGATGCGCGCGTCGACTGCCTCCTGGACAGTGGCGGCGCGATCGAGGTGCGCCTGCCGCTGGACCTAGCGCGCTCACTGGCGCCGCGCGACCGCGTGACGGTCAGACCGCGCACCGTGCGGGTCTGGTAGCTCCGCAGCTCTTGCAATCCGCGCACATTCCCCTATTTGACGCCGCGATCGCGCGTGGGCGGAGCGTCCGTGTGATTCGCTGATTTCGACGCCGCCGTTTGGAGACCTCCAATGGCCACGCCTGAAAAGACCGCCAACCGCAAAGCGGAGCTTCTTTCCAGCCCCGTCGAGCACATCGACATTACGAGCTTCGACGCGCGTCCTATCATCGACGCCTGGGGCAAGATGAGCTTCACCAGCCGCGACGCCGCGCGCGCCGCGCAGATCCTCAACATGGCGCTGGAAGACCAGAAGTGCTCGACTTGGCTGATCATGGCGGGCTCGACCGGCGCGGGCGGCTGCCTGCACGTCTGGCGCGACATGGTCGAACACAACATGGCCGACGCCATCGTCGCCACCGGCGCCTCGATCATCGACATGGATTTCCTCGAAGCGCTCGGCTTCAAGCACTACCAGGCCAAGGAAATCCCGGACGACAACACGCTGCGCTCGCTCTACATCGACCGCATCTACGACACCTATATCGACGAAGAAGAACTGCAGCACGTCGACAACACGATCTACGAGCTCTGCAACAAGCTCGAGCCGCGCCCCTACACCTCGCGCGAATTCATCTATGAGATCGGCAAGTGGCTGGCGGAAGGGAACGCCAAGAAGCCGGGCTCGCTGATTCAGCGCGCCTACGAAAAGGGCGTGCCGATCTTCGTGC
>JAFEDV010000333.1 GCA_018241475.1 Pseudomonadota bacterium
GATAGCTGGCGTGATAGACGAGCCCCGAGAAATCCGTGTCTTCGTAGTAGATGCGGACCGGCAGAACATGGCGCCGCCCGTCGAAGCGACCGGCAGTGGGTGCATCTTGATCCATGCGCCCGATACAGCACGCGGGCGCCCTCAGTTCAACGCTTCAAGCCTAGCCGCAGAGCAGATCGGCGAGCAGCGCCGCGCGGACGCGGATTTCCGGGACCGCGGTCGATTCCCAAAACACTCCCTGCGTCAGCGGGCCCAGCGTCACCATCGTCGCATGCGGCTCGCCGGAGGCGGAAATGACGCGGCAGTCGCCATCGGTGTCGAGTCCCAGCCCGTTCGCGTGCGCACGCGCCAGACCGTCATCGAGCAATTGCCGCATCAAGGAATCGGCGGAGTTCGTCACGTCCCGCGATGAGCCGGTGCAGTTGATGACCCGTTGAACCTCCATGCGATGGCGCACCAGGCTTCCGCGCTGGCGATGCTGAAGTTCGAAACCGCCGCGCGAACCGCGTTTGGCCGAAACGATCTCGCCGGAAAGAATGCGAAGTCTGCCCGACGCCTGCAGTTCGGCGACACGCGCGGCGATCTCCGGCGCAAAGCGATGGCGATGCACGTCCCACCACGGCCGCAGGTGACGAAGGAAACGCTCTTGTTGCTCAAGCGTGAGCCGCCGCCACAAATCGGGCGTCTGCGCCCGAAGGCGGTCCACGGCGTGCTGCCACGGCTCGCCTTTTTCGGCCATCAACCGGACCTCGCGGCGAAACACATGCAGCGCCTCGCTGAGATCCGAAGGCAGCGCCAGTGTCGTAACCGCCGCCGGCGCCGGGTCCTGCAAATGCGCTCGTGGCAGCAACCCGCGGCGCGAAAGCGCGTAGATTGGACCAGCGCGCGCATCGCGTGAAAGCGTGAGCGCCAGATCAATCATGGTGAGACCGACGCCGATCATCAGCGCCGATTCGCCGCGCCGCATGCGGCGCACGGCCTCGGGATTCCAGGCGTCGAGCACGGCAACGCCGCCGCTTTCGAACACGGATGGCATGACGCTGGCGGCGTTGCCTGTAGCCAGCACAACCGCGTCAGCCTCGATTGTCCCGCCGCCCTCGAGTTCGACGACCCAACCGGGCTCCACCATCCGACACGCGATCGCCACGCCGCGCACACGTTTCAGCCGGCCCCATGCACGCCTCGCCGCACGATCGAGGACATCCTCCAGGTATGCGCCGTAGTGAGGACGCGGCGCGAACAGCGTCGCGTGGTCGCGGCGCTGGCGCCGATTGAGCCAGCGCACGAAATCGTCGGGTTGATCCGGGAAAACGCTCATATTCGCGGCGCGCACGTTCAAGAGGTGCGCGCGTTCGGGCCCGCCGTAGGCCAGGCCCGGCCCGAAGCGGCGGCCGCGTTCGATGAGCACGACGTCCGGCGCCCGGCGTCGCTTCAGTATCTGAGCGGCGACGGCAGCGCCGCTGAATCCGGCTCCAACAATGGCGATGCGCCGGCGTTTCATCCGTCCTCGCGCAGCCGCACCGGCGGGTCGTCCCTTTGCATGGTCCCCTCCGCGGCACAGTGTACAAGGCGTTTCGCCAACGCGGCCCATGCAAACCCGCATAGGTCGAGACCCGGCGTGGCCGTTCGCCTGTTGCTCGGCCTTTGCGCACGCGCGAGACTAACCCTTAGATGGCGAACGGATACAAGCTCACTTGCCGAACGCGCGACTCATGGAGGCTCGGCTATGAAATTTCGAACGGCGATCGCCTGCGGCGCTCTTGTCGCACTCTCCGCCTGCGGCCAGCCCGCCTCCACGCCGCGGAGCGCTTCGAGCCCCGCTGCCGGCCAGGCAGCGCAAATGCAGACGGCGACCCCGGCCTCACAATTCGTCGCGCGCGCGGCGATGTTCGAGAACTACCAGATTCAGGCGGCGCAGATCGCTCAACAAAGCGCGCAATCGCCGGCGGCGAAGGCATACGCCGCCGCGTCATTGGCTGAGCACCAGGCAACGCTGCAGCAGTTGATTGGCGCGGCGCAGGCGGCTGGCATGCCCGCGCCCGACGCCGCACTGGACCAAAACTACAATGCCTATCTCGACATGCTGCGTCATGCCGATGCGCGGACGTTCGACGCCACCTACGCCTCGCAGCAGGCGTTGGCCTCCATGACCGCATCCGGCCTCTACGACTCATTCACCAGCACCGCTCCGGAGACGCCGTTGCGACAATGGGCGCAAACGCAATCCCAGCACGTGCACGACGGCATTGCCGCGGCCCGCCGGCTGGCCAGCGACATTCAGGCGAGTCACTGACCGCTCTTGACAGGCAACCATTTGGTTGCATATTACGCCGTAGCACATGAGTGAGGCGGTCAACGACGTCTTTCGCGCGCTCGCCGACCCCAGCCGCCGTGCGCTGCTCGACGCGCTGTACAAGCGCAACGGACAGACGCTCGGCGAGTTGTGTGACGGCATGGCGATGACGCGGCAGGCGGTGACCAAGCACCTCGCGCTCTTGGAGGACGCCAATCTGGTGGCTGTCGTCTGGCGCGGGCGCGAGAAGCTGCACTACCTCAATCCGGTGCCCATTCACGAGATCAGCGAACGCTGGATCTCCAAGTACGAGCGCGGGCGCCTGAGCGCGCTCAGCGCCCTGAAGAAGGCATTGGAGAGCGATGATGACGGCGAATGACGAGATGATGGTTCCACCGGATGTCGTTTACGTCACCTACATTCGCGCAACCCCGCAACGGGTTTGGGATGCACTGACGAAGGGCGAAGACACTCAGCGCTACTTTTTCGGCTTCCGCATCGAAGGCGAGTGGCGCACCGGCGCGCGCTGGGCGCTCTACGGCGACGAGGGCGTGCATGACGATGGCGAAGTGCTCGAATGCGATCCGCCGCGGCGCTTGAAGATCAGTTGGAATGTGCGCGCCTTCGAGGACGCGCGCGGCCTTCCGCCCGCTTACATCGCCTACGAAATCGAGCCGCTGGGCGAGACAGTGCGTCTCACCATGACGCAGCACCAGCCGAAGCCCATTCCGCGCAAATACCATGAAGGCGGCAAGCAAGGTTGGCCGATGATCCTCTCTTCACTGAAGAGCTACCTCGAAACCGGCGCGCCGCTCGTCATCGAGACGCCAGCGCCGCCGCAATAACCCACCCATTTCAGGAGCACTGCCATGAATGCCCAAACCCGCTTCGTTTACGTCACCTACATCCGCACCACGCCTGAGAAACTCTGGGCCGCGCTCACGCAACCCGAATTCACCAGGCAATATTGGTTCGGCGTCACCATGAAGAGCGAATGGAAAGCAGGCGCCAGCTGGGAGATGACGTACGACGACGGCCGCGTCATGGACTCCGGTTCCATTGTCGAAGCCGATGCGCCGCGCCGCCTCGTCATCAAATGGCGCAACGAATGGAAGCCGGAATTCAAGGCCGAAGGCTATTCGCGCTGCACGATGGAGTTGGAGCCGGCCGGCGACGCCGTGAAGCTCTCCGTCATTCATGAGATGGATCAGCCGAACTCTGCCTTCATCAATGAAGGCGTCTCCAACGGCTGGCCGAAGATTCTGTCGAACCTCAAGTCGCTGTTGGAGACGGGCTCGGTGGTTATGCCGCTGAAGCCGTAGTCGCTAGTGCTGCGCGGCGTAGGCTTCCACGGCGCGCAGCACCCGCAGCAAGTTCCCGCCTGCGAGCTTTTCGAGATCGGCGTCGCTCCAGCCGCGGCGCATCAGCTCCGCGAACAACAAGGGATAACCGTCCACCCCGCCCATGCCGTCGGGCAGAAACTCGACGCCGTCATAGTCGGAGCCGATGCCGACATGATCGGCGCCGGCGACATTGCGGATGTGCTCGACGTGATCGGCAAGCTGCGACACCGTCGCGTGCGGCCGCGGGTGGCCTTGATCCCAAGCCGCCAGCCCAGCCGCGGCCGCCGGCGGATCGCCGGGATTGAGCCGCTGCTGCCGCTCCTCCTCGCCATAGCGCGCCGCCGACCATTGCCGCATCTCTTCCGAAATGAACGGCCCATTGAAGTTCACCATTACCGCGCCGCCATTGTCGCGCACCATGCGCAGCACGTCGTCCGGCACGTTGCGCGGATGCGGCGTCAGCGCGAACGCCGACGAATGCGAAAAGATCACCGGCGCCTGCGACACGCGCAGCGCATCGCGCATCGCATCGGCGGATACGTGGCTTAGATCCACCATCATGCCGATGCGGTTCATCTCCCGCACCACCTCGGCGCCGAACGGCGACAAGCCGCCATGACGCGGCGCGTCGGTGGCGCTGTCCACCCATGCCGTCGTCTTCGAGTGGCAAAGCGTCATGTAGAGCACGCCGGAGGCGCGGAATTCGCGCAGCACCGCCAAATTGGAATCGATGGCCTCGCCGCCCTCCATGCCGAACATTGAGGCGATGCGCCCGGCGCGATGGATGCGCTCGATGTCGGCTGCGGTCTGCGCAAACTCGAAGGTGTTCGGATAACGCGCGATGACGCGCCGCACGATGTCCATCTGCACCCGCACCGCCTGCCCCGACACCGGCCCCTGCAACTCCGCGGGCACATACACCGACCAAAATTGCGCGCCGACGCGCCCTGCGCGCAGCCGCGGAATATCCGTCTGGAGCGGCGGGATCAGGTGCGCGGTATCGGCACTCAAGTCGACGCGGCTGGGATCACCCGCGTACTTCTCGCCGATCTGCTCGGCCAAATCATTGTGCCCGTCGATCAAAGGCGTCGCACGCAGGATGCGCTCGATGCGCGCGCGCTGGTCCGGCGTTGGCGCTTGCTGTGCGAATGCGGAGTCGGCCATCCCCGCCAACATAAGCGCAGTCAATAGAACGAACAGACGCTTATTGCCTCGATTAGCGGCTACCATTTTCCGGGGGCCGCGCGGCGGCGAGCCCGGAACCTATACGCTCAGACAGATGTGGTTATGGGTCAAAGGGCTCTCGGCTGCGCCGAGCCCC
>JAFEDV010000334.1 GCA_018241475.1 Pseudomonadota bacterium
ACACTATCGGAGGCGAACGCGCGTTGCGTCGTGCTCAGAAAAGGCAGGCGGCGACAGAGTCTGTGCTTGTCGTGACAGGGGCGATTGGGGGACAACACGGATGAGGGGAAAACCGCCGCTCGATCTGCTGACCGACTTGCTTGAGACAGCCTCGCAAGTGGCGGCGGAATTGCCGGATGCGGCCTCAGCCGCCCGTCAGGAGCTGAGCGAAGCGCTGGCGATCGCCATCATCGCCAGTTTGCGCGTCGCTGCTGAATATCGCGCTGAGCGCAAGTCCGACCGCCGGGTCTAGCGTTTGGCCCGCGGTGCGCTTTCGCTGAAGCGGCGCGCCAAGGCCAACACCATCTGCCGTTCGCGCCTCGACCGGATGCGCTCGAAGGCGCGCTGCAATTGCAGACCCATGACATCGTCGGGGCTGGCTCGCTTGGGCTTTTGCTTCGGCCGGCCGGGAAAGAACTCCTGCGGCGCGCAGTCCAAGACCGCGGCGATCCGAAACAGCAGCGAGGCGCTGATACGGCTGTCGCCTGCCTCGTATTTCTGAAATTGCTGCGTGCTGATGCCGACTTGTTCGGCGATATCGGCCTGACGAAGACCGAGACCTTTGCGGCGCAGACGGATCGCCTCGCCGATCTGGGCGTCGACTTCCGTTACGGAACGAGGTTCAGCAAAAACCATGAGTGCGGCAGCTAATTAAGTCGGGATTCGCGGCGGCGACAACGGCGAATTTTTGACCGGAACAAGTGTTGTGCGATTTCGGCAAGCTTATGGGGATTTTCCGCCGCGATATACTGGCGAAAGCGAGCCGCTTAACCTGCACAACCAGCCAGGTCCAGCCCGGAACCACTGGCGCTGCGCCAGATAGACTGCATTCTCACCGACGCGACTCTTGCAGCGCCTCGATCTGCGTCTTACGCCCAACTCACGTTGGACCGCGTATGGGTGAACTCGCCAGTGGCGTAGCCGACATTTCGTTTGGCGCGACACCTGCCGCAGGTTTCACTCGAGGCGGAAGGTCAGCTTCGTTCAACTTGGCGGCCGGAT
>JAFEDV010000335.1 GCA_018241475.1 Pseudomonadota bacterium
AGTCGACGCATGTTTTCCTCCCGTCGATGCACTTAGCGCATGGCCACGCACCTATGTATAGACGACATGATGTCGATTCCCGCCCTGCCTGAGAAGGAGGCGCTTGCGGCGCTGGACGAGCGCACGCCCGTGGTGCTGCTCACCGGCCGCGCCGGCACAGGCAAGAGCCATTTCATCCGCACTCTGGTCGAGCGCGATCCCGGCTTTCCGCAAGCGCTGCTGGCGCCCACCGGGCTCGCCGCCATGAACATCGGCGGCCAGACCGTGCATTCATTCTTCGGCTTTCCGCCGCGTCCGCTGATCGGCAGCCACGAAAAGCCCCATTGGTTCTTCACCCGCACTGCACGCGCCATGCGACGGCTCATCGTTGACGAAGTGTCCATGCTGCGCGCCGACGTGCTCGACGCGATGGATCAGCATCTGAAGGTCGCCCGCAAATCCTCGCGGGCCTTCGGCGGCGTGCAGATGCTGCTGGTGGGCGATTTCTATCAGCTGCCTCCGGTCGTGCGCGGCGACGAAGGGCAACTCTTAGAAGACGCGGGTTATGCCAGCCCCTACGCCTTCTCTGCGCACTGCCTGCGCGACGCGCCCGTGGCCGCGCTCGAACTCACCGAAGTGCGCCGGCAGAGCGACAGCGATTTCATCGCCCTGCTCTCGGCGCTGCGCGAACAGCGAGGCGTCGACGACGCCGTGACGACCTTGAACGAGCAATGCCTCGAGCGCTCGCTATCGCAGCGCCCGGTCCTGCTCTGCGCCACCAATGCCGTGGCCGACAATTACAACGCTCGCGGGCTGGCGGCGTTGGACGGCGTCGCCGCCAAATATTCCGGCGCCTTCGAAGGCGAAGCGCCAAAGGCGCAGACCGACCGCTATCCAGCGCCCATCGAACTCATCCTGAAGCGGGGCGCGCGGGTGATCTTCACGCAGAACGACTCCGAGGGCCGCTGGGTGAACGGTTCGCTCGGCACGGTGAAATCTCTGGATGAAACCATCATCTCGGTGGCGCTCGATGGCGGCGATGCCGTCGATGTCGAGCGCGCAGTGTGGCCGCAGGCGCGCTGGACGTGGAACGCCAAGGAAAACCGCATGGAGGTGAAGGAGGAATTCAAATACGTGCAATTCCCGCTCGCGCCCGCCTGGGCGCTCACTATCCACAAAGCCCAGGGCATGACGCTCGACGCTGTCGAGATCGATCTCGGCCGCGGCGCCTTTGCGCCGGGCCAGACCTATGTCGCCCTGTCGCGTGCGCGCGCCATCGAAGGCTTGCGTCTGGCGCGCCCGCTCAGCGTGCGCGACGTGCGCGTCGATCCGGCGATCGCCGAAGGCCTGGCGCGGTTGGGCGCATAAGACCCGTCACGCCGCGCGCGCGTGAAGCCCGATGAGAGCGCCCATCCAGGCGAAGGCGACAAGCTGAACCATCAGGAACGAGAAACGCACGCCAACGGCGGTATTGGAGCCGGAAATAAGATGCGTGCTCGTCTGGAACACGCGCGCGACGACGACGCTCACCGCCAAGACATCCAGTGTGGGAGAGTGCGCGGCTGTGGCCTGCGCAGCGACAACGATCGCGCCGAACACCGGCAGATTCTCCACGCAATTGGCGTGGGCGCGCGTGGCGCGCCGATAGAACGGCGAGCCGTGCGCCTCGTCGCCAGGAAAGCTGTTCAGCGCGGCCTTGCCGGACAGGATGAGCCACCAACGCAGCACCCCGATGGTGAAGGCCAGCAACGCAATCGTCCACATCGCGAATGCAAGCAGCGCGGCGACGGGAATGCTCACGATTCTTCTCCTTGCGCCAAGACGGGCCTCGCGCGTCCAAGCCTCAGCTGTAGCTGGGCGTGGCCTGTTCGATCATGCGCCGGCCGTCGGCGCTGATTTGACCGAGCGTTTCCAGGAATTTGGGATGTGACATGCCCGAACCGATATAGGTCCAGCGGTTGGCCTGATGCTGAACCTCCAACAGGCGCGCGCGCTGATCGCTGTTCAAACTGCGTGATGTCGCCTTCTCGAATGCGGCAAGATCGAACTGCGTTTGCTGTTGCAGACCTTCGTCCAGGAAGCTGCCTAGCGCAACATAGCCGGCAACGCCCGCCTCGATATCGGCTGGCGACATCTCCTTGACCATCGCTTCGACCATCAGCGTATCGAGCTGGGCGTGCTGAAGCTCTTCCATCCAATGGTGCAGAAGCAGGTTCTTGAACTGCGCATCGAGCGAGGCGTCTTCTTGCACGCTTTCCTGGAAGTGACGCTGCACCATCCATTCGATGTGCAAGGTGAGCAGCGCGACCGACAGTATGGGATGCGACAGCACGTGCCTGGCGACGGCCTCGGGCGGACCAATGACCTCGCAGTCAACGCCAAATCCGGCGGCGAATTCCTCACGGAAGCGGCGGAAAAGGTGGATGTGCTTGCCTTCTTCGCTGGCAAACTCCAGCAGCGCCCGTTCGCGATACTCGTCGCCATGGATGCCGCCGCGCGCCTGATCGAGGACGAACGGCAAGATGAACTCCTCCACCAGGCCGAAGATGCTGAGATAGGCGTGACCGCGAATCTGATTCAGCGTCCGTTTCTCGTCCGCGTTGAGAAACGCTAGGCCGGAGACGCGCGCGAGGCTCTCGGGCAAGAACGGCTTGGAAAAATCCAGCGTCTTGTCGCCGCCGATGAGATCCTCCACGCGCCAGGTGATGCGCTCGGCGCGGGCAAGGCAGTCTTTGAACGAGTAATGGTAGGTCATGGACGCAATCTCCGGGTCAGTCGGCGCTTCGGTAGAGCAGCGGCCGCGTCCGGGGAGAATGGCCGTCCCGCCTCTTCACTTGACCGATGCGCCGCCGTAAGCGCGAATGTCGGCGTGGATGCGCTCTCCGATGTTCTGCGCTTGGTCGGGCTGACCGGCGGCGTCTTCATGGACGCGGAGTTCACGTCGCCTTGGGCGGTGTCCGGCAAGATTTCACAGGAGTTCTGCCGCCCGTTCATGGCGCCGCCGGAGCGCATTGTCGCCTTTCACTACGTGGTGGAAGGAGCGCTCACTGTCTTGATGAGCGATGGCGCGTCCTGGGACTTGCGGGCGGGCGACGTCGTGCTGCTGCCGCACAATGACCTGCACGTCTTTGCCAGCGCAAAAGACATCGCCCCGGTGGGTATGACGGACGTCGTGCCGCCGCTTCAACCTTCCGGCGTCGCGCGCATCGTCCATGGCGGCGGCGGCGCTCGCACCCGGATGGTGTGCGGGTTCCTGGGCGGCAACGCCCAACTGCATCCGCTTCTCGCCAACCTGCCGCCGGTGATGACGCTCAACCTCGCCACCCTGCCGAGCGGGGACTGGGTGGCGCACACATTTGGATACGCCACACA
>JAFEDV010000336.1 GCA_018241475.1 Pseudomonadota bacterium
ATTTTGCGACCCCATAAGCAACGGGGGCCTTATTCTGAGCCCCAAGCTGCACACCGGGTTCATCGTTACAATTATTGACATGGATCATGTCGACAGCGACAGAATTATCGAACTGGAAGTGCCAGAGCGGGCCTGGGAGGTGGCGACGCTGCTTCAGAATCCAGATCGATTTGCAATCGAGTCTATTAAATCGCGCTACAAGCCCGATGAGCAGATTGTTTCGGTATCGGCCACGCGGATGCACAACATCGCTGGCAAATATACGGGCAAGGATGACCCGATCGCGATCATCCGCAGCCAAGCGCTTTTTCCCGCGCCGGAAGAAATCATCGCTCCCTACACGCTTGGACACTTCGTCAATGGCGGAGCCAGAGGCTCACACATCATGCCAATGATGCCGGTTGCCATCAACACACCTGTTGTCGGCCCGTATTGTCTCCCGCTCGTTTCGTGTCTCGCGTTCTCGATGGATAAGAACGGCGAATTCTCGACCGACTACACCGACATGTTTGGCAATACAGTGTGGGATCACACTCGACTAAAAATTCAGTCCAAAGCCGACGAATGGCGGCGTCAAGGCTTCGTCGGCCCGACCATGGCATCGCACGCAGAACTGGCCTACACAGGGATCGTCGACACGTTGCGCTCGCTTGAGGGCAGATTTAGAGACCGAGGATAGATTCGGCCACGCGACACGCGGCGGGTTCGCAACGTAGATGATCTGGGCCGGCTCAACCCACTATGGGATGATCTGCGCGGTGTAGTGCATCAGGCGTGAGACCGCGGTCTGGATGTTGTCCAGGAGGTGCGGGTCGATTTGAAAAATCAGGAAAAACCCGCGGCCGCTATCAGCAAATGAAGGGACTGCCACAACCAGCTCAGCCCAATGGCATTGCTGACCGGGTGCTTTCGTTTGTACCGCTGGTCGATAGCCTCCTTGAGCGAAGCTACATGCTCGTCGATTTCCTTGAGAAAACACTTGCAGCGGTTGTTGTGCATTCGCATCCGCTCAGTGGCCTTAGCCGCGATGGCCCAGCCGAACAAGCCAATCACAACAATCATAATGGCCAACGGACGATCATCGGGCTCGAGTCCATTGCTGAACATCGACGTGACAAGCGCTCCAGCACCACCTGCTATGAGCGCGGTCGCGGCACCCCGTCGGTCTTCATGTAGTTGCGCTTGCTTGCGGTTGTCCTCATACACGCGCCAAAGCAACTCGCGATCATCCACTTCCTCCTCCCCAAGCTCTCGAACTGGCTACCTGACTTTTTTTGCGTCAGTGCTCTGAAAATAGTCGTCGGATTTGTGCCATGGAAAGAGCCTCGGAGCCGTCTTTATTTCTCGCGCCGAAAAATCGACGCCGGAGTTCCCAGCCAATACGTCGTATAGGACAGCGAAGCGGCAATTCCAATTTGGCGCGTTTGACTTCAGCAATGCGCGCATTTCTGCGATCGAGCGACCGGTCGCTGAAGCGCCCTCGACGATAAGCACCTTGGCGCTATCGCCGTGAATTCTTTTCAAGAACTCAAGTCGCTCGGCGGCCTCTGGATAGTAAGGCAAGTGGCCCGCTTCACGGCTGTGAATCCGATCCATAACCTCGACCCGCAACGAACCCAAATTCCCTGCGAGCCAACCCGCCAAGAATGCTCCGCTCCGTCCTATTCCGAGCACGAAGGCCGGCTCGAATCCGGACCTCTTGATAGTTGTTCGTAACCGCAGACCGTGACGCTCAATATCGACGAAACGATCTATTCTGGACTCCGACGCATTTCGAAGCCAAATCCTCAGCTGTACGATTGCGACGACCCCGCCCGCAATCGTGGCCAGCGCACCTATCACGGTAAGTGCGGGCAAAACAAATTGTGGCAGATCCATTTCCCCTGGCCTCAAGCAGATACCACTCTAACGGGGTTTTTCGTCGCCGTCATCCGCAGCGTGGCTAGGTGAGATAGGCGTGCTGGGCTCGCTGGAAACCGGCATGGGCGACAAGGAAGACGGTCATGGCGCCGAAGGCAAGCTCGACCACTCGCAGCTGCTTACGGACCCAAGCCAAGCCGTGGATTTTGTCGCCAAGACCCAAGTTGATGCGCTTGCGATTGCGATGGGCACCAGCCACGGCGCCTACAAATTCTCGCGCAAGCCCGACGGCGCGGTGCTGGCGATGAACGTGATCGAAGAGATCCATCGCCGCCTGCCAGACACGCACCTGGTGATGCACGGCTCCTCCTCCGTGCCGCAGGAGCTGCAGGAGATCATCAACAAGTATGGCGGGCAAATGCCGCAGACCTGGGGCGTGCCGGTCGAGGAGATTCAGCGCGGCATCAAGCACGGCGTGCGCAAGATCAATATCGACACCGACAACCGCATGGCCATCACCGGCGCCATCCGCAAAGCCTTCGTCGAGCACCCCAAGGAATTCGACCCGCGCTTCTATTTGAAGCCCGCTAAGGAGGCGATGCGCAAAGTCTGCGCCCAGCGCTTCGAGGAATTCGGCGCGACGGGCTGGGCGAGCAAGATCAAGCCGCTGCCCTTGAGCGCGATGGCCAAGCGCTACGCCAAGGGCGAACTCGATCCCAAGATCGGCGCCAGCGCCAAAGTCGCCGCGGAATAAATCGAAAACTTACTAAGCCGGCTCAGCGAGCCTTAAGCCAAAGACGCTAGACTTCGCCTGCTCCAGCGCGAGGGCGGCGTCGTGGGTATGGTTTCTCTGCTGTTCAGCTTCCGCGGCCGCATCGGCCGCAAGCAATACTGGTTCGGCATGGGGCTCGTCGGCTTCTTGAGCTTCGTCGGCCAAATGCTCGCCTCCGTGGCGCCAGCAAGTTCGCTCTTCGAGATGAAAGGCGGCGATAGGATACACGACGCCGGCAGCGCCGGGGCGGCCGGATTACCCGTCTACCTCATCGTCGCCTGGTGCACGCTGGCCATCCAGTTCAAGCGCTTCCATGACCGGGGCCGCACCGGCTGGATCAGCGTGGCGCCTCTGGCCCTGGTGCTGATGCTGCTGGCCAGTGTTCTTGGGGATGTGCTCGGCAACGCGCCGCTGGAAAGAACCGTCGGCGACCTGCTGCCGTATGCAGCGCTGCTGATGCTGACGAGCCTAGGCTTCTTCATCGATCTCGGCTGCATGGGCAGCGTTGAGGGCGTCAACAAATACGGACCG
>JAFEDV010000337.1 GCA_018241475.1 Pseudomonadota bacterium
CCGGCTCGCTTGGGTCGCTCACCGCACTTGACAACGCCGGCTGGCGGAGTTGTTTGCAGCGCTACATGACTGGTGACGCCAACAAGGCCCGCGCGGCTCTAACCCGCGCTGCGGAGGCCGGCGACGCGGGCGCGTGGCGCCGTCTGGGCGATCTAGAACGCGATTCTGGCCGCACGCGATCCAGCATCGCGGCGTATCAAAACGCCATCGCCGCCGACGCGAGCGCTGGTTTGTCTCATGAAGCGCTCGCGCACCTCTACGAAGCGACGCACGATCTGACGCGAGCGAGAGAGCACGCCGCCAAGGCGCTTGCGCTGAAACCCGACGCTCATCGGGCGCGCCTAGCGGTTGTCCGAGTGATGCTGCGTGAAAACGAGTTTGCCGACGCAATTGCCATGGCGACGCCGCTGGCGACGTCGGAGACCGCCTCACTGGAGCATCGGTCGATGGCGTGGGGTCTGATCGGCGACGCGCAAGACCGCATGGGCGAGTACGAGAGCGCCTTCAATGCATTCACGGCCTCAAACGAACTGACCCTTCAAGAACACGCAGCTTGGCTGCAGCCGACGGCGAACATTTTCCAGCCCCGCCAAGTTCAGCGAATGGCCGACATGGCCGCGCGCGCGAACGTCTCGAGCTGGCGATGGCCGCAGCGTCTGGACCTCACGTCCAAAGTCTTTCTAATTGGCTTCCCGCGGTCGGGAACCACGCTCCTCGATCAGGTCCTTTCGTCCCACGCCAACATCCATTGTCTGACGGAGGAGCCTTTTCTCTATCAATCGCTCGGCGCGGTGTTTTCGTCATCAGCGAAGCTGGACGGATTTGAAGGAGCGAACAACGATGAAATCAGTGTGGTACGCGCCGCGTACGCACGATACGTTGAGTCCGCTCTTACGGGAGAAGCCAAAGAGGTCATCGTCGACAAGCTGCCTCTTAACACTGTGCTCTTGCCGTTGATCAAGCGTGTGTTTGAGAATCCCAAGATCATCTTCGCGCTGCGCGATCCGCGCGATGTTATTCTTTCCTGCTACCAGCAACGCTTCGGCATGAATGATTCAATGGCGCAATTCCTGCGGCTCGAGACTGCGGCCGCCTACTATGATCTTGTGATGAACGTGTTCCAAGCAAGCCGCGAGCGGTTGCAGCTCGACATTCATATCATTCGATATGAAGACGTGGTGAGCAACCTAGAGCGCGAAGCAAGACGCGTCGCTGCGTTTCTGGGACTGGAATTCGATCCGGCTATGCTTGATTATCAGGCCACGGCAACGCGGCGCGGCGTCGGCACGCCGAGCGCTCGGCAAGTCATTCTACCATTATATTCGCGTTCGGTCGGCAGGTGGCGGAACTACAAGCAACAATTGGCGCCAGTGTTGCCGACCTTGGATCGCTGGGTGGA
>JAFEDV010000338.1 GCA_018241475.1 Pseudomonadota bacterium
CCGGTTGAGCGGGCGCGGCGACTTCAGCCTGTCCTCGCTCGCGGGCAAGCCGTATCTCAGCGGCCGCCTCGAACTCTTCGATTTCGATCTCAATCCCTACATTTCCGGCCGCGCTCCGCCGCAAGCGGCCGCCCCGCCTGCGCCTGCGCCAGCTCCGCCCGCCACCACCGCTCCCGCGACAGCAGGAACCGCGCAAACACCGACGTCGCGTATTGTTGTCGTGCAGGCGCCGGACCGCGTCGTCGACATCGCGACACCGCCTGGCGCTACTCCAATCGATTTTTCGGCGCTGCACGCCTTCAACGCCGATCTCGAACTTGTCACCCACGCCGTGCTCGTTTCCCACGCGCGCATCGACAGCGCGCACACGACGCTCGTGCTGAACGACGGCTACCTTGCAGCTACCGTGCAGTCGCTTGCGCTCTACGGCGGCTCCGGCCGTGGCCGCTTCGAGATCGACGCACGCAATCCCGACGCGCGCTTTGTGCAGGACATGACCTTCGACAACCTCAATGCGCAGCCATTCCTCACCGACGCCATCAACTATTCGGGCATCGAAGGCCGCGGCGAACTCGCGATCAATCTCAGCACCCATGGCCGCACCCAACGGGAGATAGTCGCTAACGCCAAGGGCCGCACCCACATCGAGATCGTCTCGGGCGTCCTCCATGGCGTTGATCTCGGCGGAGTCGCGCGCACCATCCGCAACGCCTTGCGCGGCGAACTGATCGCGCCGGAGGCGCGCACGCCGTTCCAGGGCTTCTCCGCCAATCTTGCCGTCGCCAACGGCGCCATCGCCAGCGACGATCTCTCGTTCAACACGCCCGATTTGCGCATTCCCGGCGTCGGCATGGCCGACTTCATCAACCAGCGCCTCGATCTCCGCATTGCCCCGCGCTCGCCGCGCGGCGGCCTTGTCATTCCGTTCTCGATCCGCGGACGCTTCAACCAGTTGCGCTATAATTCCGATCTCGGCGGCAGCGCGCTGCGCGAAGTGCAGCCGCGCGTGCGCGCGGTGCAGGCGGCGTCGCGCTGAGGACCGGAGCATGCGAGTCACGGTTTGCCAGTTGAACGACGAGCGGAGCGCGTTCGAAGCCGATTGGGACGCGCTGCAGGCCCATGTGAAGCGCGAGCGGAGCGATCTTGTTCTACTCCCCGAAATGCCGTTCGCCGCCTGGTTTGCGATTGGACGCGCCTTCGAGCCGGCGGTCTGGAATGATGCCGTTGCGGCGCATGGCCGCTGGAAGGCGCGGCTGGGCGAACTGGGGGCGGCGGCGGTGCTCAGCACGGAACCCGCGGAGCGCAACGGCAAGCGTCTGAACGAAGCCTTCGTGTGGTGCGGCGGTCGGGCCGCGCCAGCACATCACAAGCGCTATTTGCCGGAGGAGGACGGCTTCTGGGAGGCCTCTTGGTACGAGCGCGGCGACGGCGCTTTCCAACTCGCTGAGGCAGCCGGCGCTCGCGTCGGCTTTCAGATTTGCACCGAACTCTGGGTGCTCGATGAAGCGCGCAGGTATGGCCGCGCAGGGGCGGACATCATCGCCGCCCCGCGCTGCACGCCGGAATCCAGCGTCGAACGCTGGCTGGTGGCGGGACGCGCCGCCGCGATGCTTGCGGGCGCGTTTTGCCTTTCCTCCAACCACGCCGGCGCCAGCCGTAGCGGCTTCAAGTTCGGCGGCGCGGGTTGGATCATCGATCCCGAAGGCGCGGTGCTGGCCGTCACTTCGGAAGCCGAGCCCGTCATCACCCGCGACATCGATCTCGCCGTCGCACGCGCCGCCAAGAGCACTTATCCGCGCTACGTGCGCTAAGGTTAAATGGAGAGCGAAGCGTCGCCTTCGACGATCTCTTGTCGGAGTTCGGGGCGCTCGCCCGGGCGCCAGGCGCGCACGCGATGCACGGCGCGGTAGGCCAATGGTCCGCCGTCCGCGGCTTCGTTGCGTTCATATGGGCGCGGAATGCAGACGAACTCCGTCTCCAGCTCGTCCGGCGAAGCGCGTACGGTGGC
>JAFEDV010000339.1 GCA_018241475.1 Pseudomonadota bacterium
ATATCCTTGCGTTCTTGCGCAACAACGATCGGCTCGCGAGAGCGACCCTGATCGTGCACCCGATAGCCATGGCTGTGCTGGTGGCGAGCTACTACGCAACACGTAACTGGGTCGGCTCGATCAGCGGCATTCTCGCCGGCTTCTTCTTTAGCGCGCTGGTCTGCCGTCTGGCGCTCTCTCGTTCGCGCCCAAGCGCCGACCGCTTGGCCGAGGTCTAGCTCTACACGTCCTCGGGCGGGGTCGTCGGCGGCGCCTTCGCGGCCTTTCTGGCGCCGGTCATCTTCAACAACGTCTACGAATACCCTCTCGCTCTGGCGGCGGCGTGCCTGTTCCGGCCGCGGACATCGAGCGGCATTCCGCGTCTTGTCGACGCCTCATTCGGCGCTGCTGCGAGCGCCGGTGTTCTCGCCGTCATTCTGAATTTCAGTTCGCCCATGCATGCCGCGCTGATTGTCGGCGCGCTGGGCGGGGCGGCGGCGATGATTGCGGCCGGCTGGGAAGGCGAGGGCCGTCCGCCTCCGATGCGCTATGCCTTTCTGGGGCTGGCGGCGGCGCACGCACTGCTGGTGATCTGGATCGCCTTTCACGTCGACGCCTACTTCGCGCGTCACACAAGCGCTCAGGGGGAGGTGCGGCTCGAACTGGCGCAGCCATGGACCATCCTGGTCCTAATCACCAGTTTCTTGCTGCTCACATTCGCCGTTCACGGCACCATTCAGAGGCGGCGCGACAGCAACAGCGTCGGGGACTTCGCGATCGGCGCAGCCATGCCGACTCTGGTGTTTCTGATCTTGCTGGCGTTGATCGGATCCAGCCTCGACGCGACCAAGATGATTGTCATCGGTCTTGGGTTCTGCTGCATCGCGATCCTGCTCAATCGCGGCAAGCCCATCATGATGGGCGCAGTGATCCTCATCTCGTTTCTCATCATCTTCTTCGATGAGGCGATGGGATCACGCATCATCACGCAGGAGCGCAGCTTCTTCGGCGTTCTGCGAACCCGGGTGATTGACGACAGCAGCGATCCGCGCGCGCCTGCGCTGCGCATCCTGATGCATGGCACCACAATCCACGGCGCGCAGCTCGCCGCGCCCGGTTTCTCGCGCATGCCGCTCACCTACTACAACCCTCACACGGCGTTGGGCGATGCGATCGTGGCCGGGCTGGCGACGCGCGAGAACTCCAGCCTCGCCTTGATCGGGCTGGGCGCGGGATCGACGGCCTGCCTCATGCGCCCGAGCGACCGTCTGACCATTTTCGAGATCGACCCCAACGTTGTGCGCTTGTCGGCCATGCCGGGCGGCGACTTCACTTACGTGCCCGAGTGTCAGCCTCACGCCGACATCCGCCTCGGCGATGCGCGGCTGCAAATCGCCAATGAACCCGACAATTCTTACAATGTCATCGTCGTTGACGCGTTCACCTCCGACGCCATTCCCGCACACCTGCTGACGCGGGAAGCGCTGGCGCTTTATCTGCGCAAAGCGACGCCGGACGGGATTGTCATCCTGCATCTGTCGAACCGCAATCTGGCGCTGGTGTCGGAGGCGGCGCGTGTCGCGCGCGATCTGCACGTGCCGGCGCTCTACCGGCTGAGCGATCGCGTGAATATGCCGTACACCGGGGTGTTTGGCGGCTTGCCGGCAAGCGTTATGATCGTGGCGCGCGACGCGCGAACGCTGTCGCACCTCAGGCTTCAAGGCAGTGATTGGCGGCTCTTCCCCGCGCCGCCCGGCGCAGGATGGACGGATGACTACATCAACATGGCGCGGGCGCTTTGGGAGGGCCTCGACGGCGCCGAGAACTGCCGCATCTCTCCTTATGTTGAAGGCTGCGAACGGTTCCTGACCCCGGCGGAACGCGCCGCGGCTATGCCGGCCGCGACAGTGTCGCCGTCGCCTGCGCCGCCAAGCCCTCGCCACGCCCCGTAAAGCCCATTTGCTCGGTGGTCGTCGCTTTCACGCTGACGTGGGTGAGGGGGAGGCCCAAGACCTCCGCCGTGCGCACACGCATGGCTTCGCGATGAGGTGCGATCTTCGGCCGCTCGCAGATCAGCGTGATGTCGACATGGATGATGCTCGCTCCGGCCTTGGCGGCAAGCGCCGCCGCGTAGCGCAGGAATGTTTCCGAATTTGCGTCCTTCCATTGCGGATCGCTGGGCGGGAAGTGCGCCCCGATGTCGCCTTCACCGAGCGCGCCAAGAATGGCGTCGACAAGCGCATGCCAGCCTGCATCGGCGTCCGAGTGACCGAGCAGGCCTTTGTCGTGCGCGATCCGCACGCCGCAGAGCTTGACCTGCTCTCCAGGCCCAAAGCGGTGGGCGTCGAAGCCTGAGCCGACGCAAGTGACGCGCACATCGCCCATCAATCGCTCCAACACGGCGAAATCTTCTTCGTAGGTGAGCTTCATCAGCCGCACATCGCCGGCAATGAGCTTGATCGCGGCGCCCGCCGCGCGCGCAACGGCGAGATCGTCGCTGACCGCTGCGTCGGCAGGCAATGCTGCATAAGCGGCGCGAATGACCTCGCCGCGAAACGCTTGCGGCGTCTGCACGCGCACAAGATCCTCACGCTCGACTTCACCGATCATGCGATTGCCGGCGTCCACACGGCGCAGTGAATCCAAAAGCCGAAGCGCCGGGGCCGCCCCCCCAAAGCCTTCTTCGAGGGTTTGCACCAGCGATCTCACCAAGCCCGGAGCGAGGCCTGGCCGAGCAGCGTCATGGATCAGGATTATGTCGGCTGGGCCGAGCGCCGCCAGGCCGGCGCGGACGGAGGCGGTGCGCGTCGGACCGCCCTCGACAAAGGCGACGCCCTCGCCGGCCGCCTGACGCGCTATCTCGGTCTGGCGCGCGCCAATGGCCGCGGCAATGCGCTCGACGCCCGCCTGACGCAGGGCCTCTACCGACCAGCGCAATACCGGCTTGCCAGCCAGCAGCCGGTATTGCTTGGGCGTTGATCCGCCGGCTCGCGTTCCTCCGCCCGCCGCAACGATGAGAGCAGCCAGATTCACCAGAAACGATCCTCATATCCTTGCTGCGTTGCAGCATGAAACCCATGGCGCCTGCTTTTTAGGCGCCCTAGACTGGAAATCCATGGCCGGTTTGGACGAAATCCCGCCGCTTGTCTCCCTGGCTCCGATGGCTGGAGTCACCGACCTCCCGTTTCGCCGGCAAGTGAAGGCGTACGGCGGCGCCTATTGCGTCTCGGAAATGGTGGCGTCCGAACAGCTCGCGCACCGCCGCATCGACATGGTGCGCCGCGCGGCGGGGGCCGGCGCCGTCCGGCCACTGGTGATTCAGCTCGCCGGCCGCGAAGCGCATTGGATGGCGGAGGGCGCGCGGCTCGCCGAACAGGCCGGCGCTGACATCGTCGACATCAATATGGGCTGCCCCTCCAAGAGCGTGACCAGCGGACTCTGCGGTTCTGCGTTGATGCGCGATCCCGATCATGCGCTGCGTTTGATCGAAGCGACAGTGAACGCCACCCGCCTGCCGGTGACGCTGAAGATGCGCTTGGGTTGGGACGATGCGAGTTTAAATGCCGCCATACTTGGAAAGCGCGCAGAGGAGGCGGGCGTACGCATGCTGACGGTGCATGGCCGTACGCGCTGCCAGTTCTATCGCGGCGACGCAAATTGGACCGCGATAGGCGATGTTGTGCAAGCGGTCCGCATCCCGGTGATCGCCAACGGCGACATCGCGACGGCGGCGGACGCGCGCCAAGCGTTGAAGCTTTCGGGCGCCGCTGGCGTGATGATCGGGCGCGCAGCGCAAGGACGTCCTTGGCTCCCGGCGGCCCTCGAACGTGCGCTGCGCGAAGGGGGCGAAGCAACAGCTCCGCCGCCTGCGCGCCTGCTGCAGAGTCTGCTGGCGCTCTACAACGATGCTATCGCCTTCTACGGACTGCCGCTCGGCGTCCGCACCGCACGCAAACATATTGCCTGGGCGATCGACGCCGAGTTTGGCGCTGAAATGCGCGAGACGCGCAAGGCAATCTGCATGCTTGAGGATCCGCAAAGGGTGCGGGAAGCGTTGGTTGCAGTATTTGGACGCGCCGAGGAAAAAAGGCTGGCGGCATGAGTGATTACACCGTGCGCCCGTTCGTGCCGCGTCCTTCCGCACCGGACGCGGATCGCTGGCTGGAGGCGCTGCCGGCCCCAGTGCTTGGCGTGGACGCCGGGGAGCGCGTTCGGTTCGTCAATGCGGCCGCGGCCGATCTGCTCGCCGGCGTCGGACGCGGGCTGCTGGGGCGGCGTCTTGATGAGATTTTTGGCGTTGATGCCCCCATGGTGAATCTGGCGCGTCGAGC
>JAFEDV010000033.1 GCA_018241475.1 Pseudomonadota bacterium
CAGGGCTTCGCGCACGCGGCCGATGGCACGATGGCCGCCACCGATTTCGGGCGAGTGCTCTTCAATCCGTCAATGCCGTCGCGCTTTGTTCATATGGTGCTGGCGGCATATCTGACGACGGCGATGGTTGTTGCGGGGGCCTCGGCGTTCGCGTTGCTGAGCGGCAGGCCCAAATCCGAAAGCGGCGCCAGCCTGCGTATGGCCATTTTGATGATGGCGGTCGTGGCGCCCATCCAAATTATGGCCGGGCACGAAAGCGGCCTCGTCGCCCATCACTACCAGCCGGCGAAAGTCGCTGCACTCGAGGGCTGGTGGACAACGCGTACGCAACAGCCGACCGTGCTCATCGGGTTCCCGAACGAAACGGCCCAGCGCAACGATGCAGCGCTCAGCGTTCCGGGTCTCGGCTCGGCCGTGAACAACGTGCCGCCGAACGTGGAGGTGCAGGGGCTGGATGCTTTCGCACCTGCGGACCGTCCGCCAGTTTTCATCACCTTCTGGGCGTTCCGCATCATGGTGGCGGTAGGTCTAGGGATGGTCGTGCTCGGGCTTTGGGGCCTGGTGAACTGGCTGCTCGGCCGCGTCGATCGTGCGCGATGGCACCACCGCGCGCTGGTTGTCGCGGCGCCGTCGGGTTTCACCGCCGTGCTGGCCGGCTGGATCGTCGCTGAGGTCGGGCGCCAGCCTTACCTCGTGTACGGCGTGTTGCGCACTGCCGACTCCGTCTCCCCGGTTACGGCGGGCTCTGTCGCGTTCTCGCTGCTTCTTTTCATCGTTACCTACGCGATCGTGTTCAGTGCCGGCGCGCTCTACATCCTGCGCTTGATCGGCAAGGGTCCTGACAGCGACGAACCAGAGCCGAAGACCGACGAACCGCCAGGCTCGCCGCTTGGCGCGGCGGTGCGGGAGGCTTGAGATGGGCAAGCCGTTGCATTCTCTCGTCCCCCTCGGCCCGTTGGAAACGGGGATCTTTCCGCAGGTGCGCCGATGATTGACCTTCCGCTCATATGGGCCGGACTCATCGCCGTCGCCGTGTTCGTCTATGTCGTGCTCGACGGCTTCGACCTCGGCGTCGGCATTCTATTTCCGTTCGCCAAGGACGCCAAACAGCGCGACCAGATGCAAGCCGCCATCGCGCCCGTGTGGGACGGCAACGAAACCTGGCTGGTGCTCGGCGGCGGCGGCTTGTTCGCGGCATTTCCGAAGGCTTACGCGGCGCTCATGCCTGCGCTCTATGCGCCGATCATTCTGATGCTGATTGCGCTCATCTTCCGCGGCGTCGCCTTCGAATTCCGCGCGCACGGGCGCGCGCGCGGCCGCAAGTTCTGGACCGCCGCCTTCGCCGGCGGCTCCATCCTCGCTGCGCTCGCGCAGGGATTCGTCCTCGGCGGTTTCATTCAAGGCGTGCGGCTGATCGACGGCGTTTTCGTGGGGGGACCATTCGACTGGCTGACGCCGTTTGCGATTCTCGTCGCGGTTTCGCTCGTCGCCGGTTATGCGCTGCTCGGCGGCTGCTGGCTGGTGTTCAAGACCCAGGGCGAACTCTATGAGCGCGCGCGGAATTGGGTGAAGCAGATCGCGCTCCTCACCGCTCTCGCGATGGGCGCGGTGAGTCTGGCGACGCTCGGCGTCGATCCGCGCGTTACCGCCCGCTGGGGCCTCTCAATGACTCACATCGACTGGCCCGACTTCATCAAACTCGCGCCGTTGCCATTGGCCGCCGCGCTTGTCTGCTTGTTGTTGTGGCGCCGCTGGAAGGGCGAGCCGCTGATCCTGCCTTATCTTCTCGCGGTCGCGCTGTTCGCCATCGGCTATGCCGGATTGGGCGTCAGCCTCTGGCCCTATATCGTCCCGTTCACGCTAACGCCGGCGGCGGCCGCCGCCGCCGACAATGCGCTCGCCTTCCTGCTCTGGGGCGCTGCACCGCTTCTGCCGGTCATCCTCGGCTATTCGGCTTATGTGTATTGGCTCTTCC
>JAFEDV010000340.1 GCA_018241475.1 Pseudomonadota bacterium
ATGCAGTCGGTGTTTCCAGTCGCGGAAATGCGGACGCTGACGCGCACCAAACTCCTCCATCGAGGAGGAGCAGTGTGCGTCCGCCAGTCTCACGCGTGCAACACCAGCGCAGCCCGCAAGCCCGGTTGGTTATCCTCCAGCAAGAGCGTGCCGCGGTGCAGATGCGCGCAGGCTTCGACGATGGCCAGTCCGAGCCCCACGCCTTCGGGCGGCTCGCCTTCGGGGCCGAGCCGCTGGAAGCGCCGCACCGCCTGCACGCGCTTGTCGGCGGGAATGCCTGGGCCGCGATCGGCGATGACGATGCGCACTTCATCGCCACTGCGCGTCAGTTCCATGCTGAGCTGGGCGCCGTGCGGGGAATACTTGATGGCGTTGTGCACCAGATTGCTCACCGCCTGCATCAGCAGCGGCTTGTGGCCGAGAATCACTTCCTGCTGCGGCTCTTTCAGATGCAATTCGACCTCATGTTCTTCCGCCAACGGCAGAAACAGTTCGCGCACGTCCCGCATCAGGGCGGCGAGGTCGACCCTTGTCATTGCGTCTCGCGACAGACCGCCCTCGGCGCGGGCGATGTCGATGAGCGAGGAAAAGGCGGAAGTCGTCCGCTCGGTTTCGGCAAGCGCCGATTCCAGCGCCGCCTGCTTCTCGGCTTCGCTCTGCGTCGTGATCCCGCGCTCGAGCGTCGAGCGAAGGCGGGCGAGCGGCGTGCGCAGGTCGTGGGCGAGGCTGTCGGTGACGGTCTTGAGGCCGGTGACGAGGTCTTCGATGCGGTCAAGCATGGCGTTCTGCGAACGGGCGATGGTCTCGAATGGCCCCGAGCCGCCGTGTGTCGGCGTGCGCGCCCCGAATTGGCCGGCCGCAATGAGTTCCGCCGTGTGCGACAGCTCCCGCACGTTCCGCACCGAAATGGCGATCAGCGCGCCCGGCGCGAGCAGGCACGCGAGCGCGACGATGAAGATGGCGAGTTTGGCGACCTGCAACACCGCGTCGGCGAAGGCTTGGTGCATAGAATCGTCGCGGCCCACCAGCAGCCGCATGCCGTCCGGCAGCGTGCGAACGGCGGCGTGAATCGCGTTCGGTCCTTCGGTCGTCGGCACCGCTGCCCACGCAAGGTTGGCGCTCGCCAGCACCGGCCAGGCGCTCAGATCGCCCGCCAGCAAATGCCCGCGGGCGTCGGCCACCGCCACGATGTGATGCTCGCCGGCGATCCGCGCGTGCCGCGCAATGGCGCGCACGAGCGCCGCGGCGCCTTCCTCGCGTCGCAGTTCGACGTAGAGTTCAAGCTCCGTGGTCGCAGAGTCGCGCTCCAGCCGCGTGATGAGCGATTGGCCGCTTGCGTCGACAAGCCACAAGGCGCCGGCGCAGGCGGAGATGATCAGCAGCACCGCGATGGCGATCGCCGCAAAGAGAAGGTACCCGCGCCAGATCATCTGCCGGGCTATTCCTGTTCCGAGAGGCGATAACCGATGTTGCGCAAGGTGTGCAGCAGCGGCTTCTGGCACTCGCCGTCGATCTTTTTGCGCAAGCGGCTGATATGGGTGTCGATCAACCCGGTGTGCGGATCGAAGCGATAATCCCAAATCTGCTCCAGCAGCATGGTGCGGGTAACCACCCTGTCCTTGTGCCGCATCAGCAGCTCCAGGATCTGGAACTCGCGCTGCATGAGGTCGATCGGCTTGCCGGCGCGGGTGACGCGCCGCTTCAACCGGTCGAGTTCCAGGTCGCCGCACTTCAGCGTCGTCTCGCGGTCGGCCCCGCCCGAGCGTTGGGCAAGGAGATTGTCGAGCCGCGCATGCAATTCCGAGAACGAGAACGGCTTGGTGAGGTAGTCGTGTGCGCCGGCGCGAAGGCCGGCGACCCGTTCGTCGGCGTGCGCGATCGCCGACAGGATCAGCACCGGGGTGCGATTCTGCGCTGCGCGCAGCGCTTTCAGCACCGAAAGGCCATCCATGCCCGGCAAATTGCGGTCGAGCACGATGGCGTCGAACCGCTCGCTGGTGGCGAGATGAAGTGCGTCCGGGCCAGTGGTCGCGCCCTCCACGGTGAAACCTTCTTGCCGCAACCCGTTAATCACGAACTCAGCCGCGGCTGGATCGTCTTCGACGACCAGAATACGATCAGACATCCACGCGAACCCCTCACGCGAGCACGGACTCTCGCGCGCTTATAGCGGCGCTTTCAAGGTCTCGAGTGCTCCCCAGCCGCGACATTTGGGAACGAGGGCGCTCCTGGGCGAGACTATGTCTGACGGATTTGCAAGGTGGCCGACAGGCCAGGGCAAGCGTGGGAGCGCAGGGTGCCGCCCGAATTTGCGGGGAGGACCGCAAACAAACTCTGGGCGTTTAACCCCTCCCCCGTGGCGCCCGGGGTGAGCGGCCGGCGTTCCCGTGACGCCGGCCGCTCAGTCTTTGAGCTCACACGTCGCCCCTGAAACGTCCGTCTCCTTCCTCGGTGACCAGCACCACGTCGGGGTTTTCCGGCGACAAGTCTTCGAACAAGCCAATATCGAGATCCGCCTGCTGGGCGTCCGCCTTGAGCGGCGCCGCGAGGCGCTCGGCCAGTTCGGTGCGTTCAGCTGGAGCAAGCGGCGCTGCGACGCCGGGGGCGTGCATGGGCCGCCAGAATGTTACGCGCAACGCGAACTTGCCCTCTCGCTCGACGATCTCTCCGAGGCCGCTGCGAACGATGTCGCCCCAGCGTCTGAGCAATTGGTTATGGTTCACATAAAGGTTGGGCAGCGTTTCCTGCGCAAGTTCGGCGGGGGCCTGCAGAAGCGATCGCGCATCCTCAGGCGTACGCGCGCGGCCGAGCGGTTTTTTGGCAGCGGCCTCTCCAGTGCGCGCGACCGGCGCCGGCGGAGCAGGCCGCCAGTAGCGCATCGCGACGCGCCAATGGTTCTCGCGACAAAGCAGTTCATAGATGCCGGAGCCGTAGAGGTCGGGGATCGCGGCTTCGGCGGCTTCGGGCGTCTCGTACGCTTCCGGCAGTTCCTCGACGGCGAGG
>JAFEDV010000341.1 GCA_018241475.1 Pseudomonadota bacterium
GGTGGCGCCGCCGACGCGGATGATGGCCACGCCGCCCGAGAGCTTGGCCAGGCGCTCCTGCAGCTTCTCCTTGTCGTAGTCGGAGGTCGTCTCCTCGATCTGGGCCCGGATCTGGTTGCAGCGGCCCTCGATGTCCTTCTTCTTGCCCGCCCCGTCGATGATCGTGGTGTTCTCCTTCTCGATCCGCACGCGCTTGGCGCGGCCGAGGTCCTTCAGCGACGCGTTCTCGAGCTTCAGGCCGAGCTCTTCAGCGATCACCGTGCCGCCGGTGAGGATCGCGATGTCCTCGAGCATCGCCTTGCGGCGGTCGCCGAAGCCGGGGGCCTTGACCGCCGCGACCTTGAGGCCGCCGCGCAGCTTGTTGACCACCAGGGTCGCCAGCGCCTCGCCCTCGATGTCCTCGGCGACGATCAGCAGCGGACGCTGGTTCTGCACGATGGCTTCCAGGATCGGCAGCATCGGCTGCAGGCTGGAGAGCTTCTTTTCGAACAGCAGGATCACGGGATCCTCGAGCGTCGCCTCCATCTTGTCGGCGTTGGTGATGAAGTACGGCGAGAGATAGCCGCGGTCGAACTGCATGCCTTCAACAACGTCGAGTTCGGTATCCAGCGACTTGGCTTCTTCAACGGTGATCACGCCTTCGTTGCCGACTTTCGCCATCGCGTCCGACAGGAACTTGCCGATGGTGGTGTCGCCGTTGGCGGCCAGCGTGCCGACCTGCGCGATTTCTTCCGAGCCGCCGACCTTCTTGGCGCGCTTCTTCAGGTCTTCGACGACGGCGGCCGTCGCCTTGTCGATGCCGCGGCGCAGGTCCATCGGGTTGCGGCCCGACGATACCGCCTTCATGCCTTCGCGCACGATGGCTTGAGCCAGAACCGTGGCGGTCGTGGTGCCGTCGCCGGCTTCGTCATTGGTCTTGGACGCGACTTCACGAACGAGCTGGGCGCCCATGTTCATGAACTTGTCCTCGAGTTCGATTTCCTTGGCGACGGTGACGCCGTCCTTGGTGGTGCGCGGGGCGCCGAAGGACTTTTCGATCACGACGTTGCGGCCTTTGGGGCCGAGCGTGACCTTCACGGCGTTCGCCAGAATGTCGACGCCGTGCAGCATGCGCTCACGGGCGTCGGAGCCAAAATTGACTACTTTAGCTGCCATTGGAATGCTTCCTTTGAATTGGTGGGGAAGAGTCCGCCGCCGTTAGGCGGCTTCCTTCTTCGCCTTCTTGGCTTCGATGATGCCCATGATGTCGGACTCCTTCATGATCAGGAGGTCCTCGCCGTCGATCTTCACCTCCGTGCCCGACCATTTGCCGAACAGGATGCGGTCGCCGACCTTCACATCGAGCGGCACGCGCTCACCGTCTTCGTCGCGGGCGCCGGGGCCCACGGCGATGACTTCGCCTTCCTGAGGCTTTTCCTGGGCCGTGTCCGGAATGATGATGCCGCCCTTGGTTTTTTCCTCTTCCTTGACGCGTCTCACGACAACGCGGTCATGCAGGGGACGAAAGCTCGCCACTAGGTTACTCCCTTGGTTTAATACGGATTTTCCGCCAAAGAACCGGACCGGGGAGAGCCTTGGCACTCACCGTGACCGGTTGCTAACGCGGCAGATAGGGGGCGGGCGGACCTGGGTCAACTCCTTGCATCGCGCGAAAGGGCGGAGGCAGGGTCGAGGGCGGGAGTATTTCGATGCGATTGATCAGCTTGGCTGTAGCTGCGGCGCTGGCGCTTTCAGCATCACGAGCACGTGCTGAGGACCCACCGGCCCCGCCCGGCGCGCCGGCGCAGAGCACAGCGCCCGCCGTAGCGGCCAGCGACGACGCCGCCCTCCGTCTCGACCTAGCGCGCCAGATCGTGGCGCTGCGCTCGCCGGCCAGCGAGATGCAGCTCTTCCGCGCCAAGCTGCCCTGGTACACCGGCATGATGCGCGCCAACGTCCGCATGACCGACGCCCAGCGCGATGCGTTGCCGCGCATTCTGGAGGAGCAATACCGCGCCGCGCTTGTGCCCGAGCACGAGAACGTCGCCGCCAACTACGCGCGCCTGTTCACAGCGGCGCAGCTGCGCGAAGTGCTCGCCTTCAACAACAGCGAAACCGGCCGCGCCTGGCTCTCACACCAGGACGAACTCACGCAGGCTTCGCTCAACCTGCAGCGCGTCGTCGATCTCGCGGTGCTCGCCGGCGCCACGCAAGCGCTGCAAGGCGCGGACCCCTCGCAGCAATAAGGGAGGGGCCGCGCTTTCACGCGGCCCCTTGAAGCGTGGGGGTTCGAACGTCTTAGTAGTACATCAACGCATCGAGAATGATGCCCGTTGTGATGGCGATCAGCAGGATGTCGCCGTCGTAATAGACATAGCGGCAGCCGTACGGCGGCGGCGGCAGCTCATAGTAGAGATCGTACGGCACCGGCTCCCAGAACAGGTAGGACGGCCAGACGTAGCCGACGCGCCACGGCCGGTAGGGCCGATTCCAGCCGCCATACGACCACCAATAGTAATTGCGGTGGAAATAGCTGCCGACGATGCGCGAATACCCGTCATCGAAATAGCCGCCATAACGCACCTCGCGCCAATCGCGGAAGCGCGGATGGTCGAAGTCGCGATGCCAGCTGCGGTAGCGGTCGTAACGCGGATCGTCGCGGCGATGATCGTTGCGCCAGTCGCCGTCGCGCCAGTTGTTGTTGTTGGCCCAATCACGATCGCGTCCGCCACGATCGTCGCGGCCCCAATCGCGATTGCGGTCGCCGCGATCCCGGCCGTTGTTGTCGCGGGCCCAATCGCGGCCGCCGTTACCGTTATTGCCATTCCACTGGCCGCCATTGTCGCCGCCGTTCCATTGGCGACCATTGTTGCCGTCGTTCCATTGACGGCCATTGTTGCCGTCGTTCCATTGACGGCCATTGTTGCCGCCATTGTCGCCGTTCCCGCGGCGATCGTTATTGTCGTCGCGGCCGCGCATGCGGTCGCGGAACGCCTCGGTCTGCTGCACGACATTGCCGTTGCCGCGCCAACCATCGCCGCGGCCGCGCCAATGATCCTCGGCCCCGTTGTCGCCGCCGCGCTCAGCGCGGAAACCGCGGTCGCCGCCGCGATCGCTGTTGTCGCCGCCTCGATTGCGCTCGCCCTGACCCTCGCCTTGGTGGCGCCCGCCATTGTTGTCGCCGTCGTGATAGCGCTGGGCGAGGGCCGGCGACGCCGTCCATGCCGCAGCGCTCAGCGCGGCGACGGCCGCAATGAGTGCCTTCTTCATAAAACCTGCTCCCATGGTGCGCCGTAAGACACACCCTCGCGGACCGGAGCATTCTCCTGCACGGCTGAACGGCGGGTGAATCAGGTCAAACTTTGCGCCGTAGCGCACCATTCAGGAAGAAGCGCACGCCAGTGCGCACGTGTTCGCTCAACTCCTTGTCCGACAAGGCGTAGGTCTCGTCGGCCAGCGCGCGGTATTGATGGCGCCCGCGCATGAGTTCCAGGAAATAAGGGGCCACCGCTTCCGGGTTCTCGATCTGGGCGGGATGGCTCTTCAGATAATCCGCCACCACGGCGCGGACCTTGTCGGCGCCGGTGGCGATGTATCGCTGCAGAAGCTGCGGAAATTTCCGTCCCTCGCCGACGATGATGCGGAAGAAGGCGAGGTTGTCGCGCGCCAGCAGGGCCTTCAAGTAGCGCTCGCCGATCGCTTGCAGTCCGTCCTCCAGCTTGAGGTGATCGACGCAGTCCGGTGTGATCGACTGGACGAAGCGTTCGTGCTGGTCCTGGGCGACGGCGAGAAAGAGGCCCTCCTTGTTGCCGAACTGGGCATATAGCGTCGCCAACGAGCCTCCGGCGCGGCCGACCACGTCATTGACGCTGGCTTGCTCATAGCCCTGCTCGAAAAACACCTCCCTTGCCGAAAGCAGGAA
>JAFEDV010000342.1 GCA_018241475.1 Pseudomonadota bacterium
ACGGCGCAGACCTTCACGTCGACATAGCCCATAGGCAGCGCGATGCTGCGGATCGCATGCTCGGTGATGTCTGTCTCGACCTTCGCGGCTTTCTTGGGCCACGACACCCAGACCATCCCGTCCGACGCCAGCAGCGGACGTAGCTTTTTCAGCTCCGCTTCGAGCGCCTTTGCCTCGGTGGCGAACACGTGCGCCGCCGGATGGCCCCTCACCGCCTTCGTCACGAATTTGGGCTTGGCGATCTGGCCAATCTCCGCCTTCACCGAAGCCGGCATGCCCACGGCGTAAACCGGCAGGCCATCGGAAAACCCGAGCTTCGTCGCCAGTGAGGTCCCTGAATATCCGGCTGGCATCAGTTCTCGCCTTTTGTAACTTCCTGCCGCGCCTCACGGACCAGCCACTCTGCCTTCCGCTCTGCTCGCCAGTCCTGCCAGTGCCGGATCAAAAATCGGGCATTCCGAACAGGACGGAGAGCGCAATTAGCGCTGCTACAACACCGCCAGACGCCAAAACCAGGATCATGCCGCACCACCCCAGGAGCGCCGCGCTTGCGCCGTTTGGCCCCTTAGGCTATCAGCGCCGCTTCCATTTTGTACCGCGACCCAGGATTGACGGCCATGAAAGCCGAAGGCCATCCCGACTACCACTTTATCACGGTCCAGATGACCGACGGGACCACGTTCAAGACCCGCTCGACCTATGGCGAGGAAGGCGCGACGTTAGCGTTGGAAATCGACCCCAAGTCGCACCCGGCCTGGACCGGCGGCAACCAGACGCTGATCGACCGCGGCGGCCGCGTCTCTCGCTTCAACGACAAGTTCGGCGGCTTCATCAAGAAGAAGGACTGAGGCCTAGCGTTTTCAGCGCGAATTCTTAAGGGCGTCGGAGCAATCCGACGCCCTTCGTGTTTCCAACTACGGTGTCATTTCGGGCGAGCGGAGCGAGACCCGGAACCTAGGGGATCGTAAGGCGGCGTAGTTGCTCCCGGGGTTCCGGATGACGCTCCGCGTCTCCGGAATGACTCTCATGTGTTTAGCGCCCAAACGCCGCGTTCAGTTTCGCCATTTGATCTGAAACCGGGTTCGCGGCTTCGGGGCTTTCGCCGTACATGGTTTCATCAAGACGCCGCACGCGTTCGTAGATGGCGCTGCCGCGAATGATGAGCGTCTTTAGCGTCTCCGGAAGTTCGTCCGAACCGGCGAAGGGCGAGGCAGGCTGCGGCTCGCGCGAGATCAGCCGGTACTTGTCGCTGCCTGCCTCGATCAACGGAATCTCGCCATCGCGAACCGCTCGCTGCACCAGCAGCCACGACGCGACCTGCATCAGCCGCGTGGTGAGCCGCATACTCTCGCCCGCATAGGCGAGCGCAGCGGCGCGCGAGAGGCGCTTTGAGGCCGCCCGGCCGGGGCCGTCCAGGTAGGCCGCAGTTTCTTCCACCAGCGCCATGCCCTCCTTGAAGGTGCGCTCGAACAGCTCCGAACGCGCGAAATCCACGGCGCGGCGGGCGTCAAAACTTGTATTTGGCGAAGGTTGGTTCGTATCGGTCATAGCCGCGCAAAGCTCGCAAGCGACGGGCCGTGGCGGCCAATAAGATTAAGACGGACGCGCCCCAAACACAGAATTAGCGGCATCGCGCTGCGCACGCTTGGCGGCAATCGCCCGTTCGCACTGCGTAATCTCAGCCTTGAGGCGCTCAATCCGGCTCTCCAACTCGTCAATCGAAGCATTCTCGAGCTGCGCTTCGAGTGAAACCGGCTTCTTCACCGGCGGAGCGAAGGGATCGTCGTCGAACATCAGGCCTACCTCCAAACCGCATCCTACCCTAAAAACCCGCCCAGTTTAAGTGGAGCACAGCGCGGCAATGGCGGGGATGATGCGAAAGATCGCGCATGCGAAGGACGCGCCGCTCGCGCTCGCCGAGGCGCCTGTGCCGGAACCCGGCGCCGGACAGATTCTCATTCGGGTCGCGGCCGCCGGCGTCAACCGGCCGGACCTGGCGCAGCGTGCCGGGCTCTATCCGCCGCCGCCTGGGGCCCCGGAAACGCTTGGGCTCGAAGTCGCGGGCGAGGTGGCGAAAGTCGGCGCCGGCGTTGGGCGCTGGAAGATGGGCGACAAGGTATGCGCCCTGCTCGCGGGCGGCGGCTATGCCGAGTACGCACTCGCATATGAAGGTTCGGCGCTGCCGATTCCGAAGGGCCTGAGCTGCGTCGAAGCGGCAGCGCTGCCTGAGACCATGTTTACGGTGTGGGCCAACGTGTTTGAGTCCGGCGCGCTAAAGAGCGGTGAGACGTTGCTTGTGCATGGCGGCGCCTCGGGCATCGGCACCACCGCGATCCAGATGGCGAAAGCTCACGGCGCGCGCGTGTTCGTGACCGCCGGCGACGATGCCAAGTGCAGATTGTGCGAAACGCTCGGCGCCGAGCGCGCCATCAATTATCGCAGCGAAGACTTCGAAGCGATCCTGCGCGAAGCGGGCGGCGCCGACGTCATTCTCGACATGGTCGGCGCGCCTTACCTGGCGAAGAACATGAACGCAGCTAGGCCGCTAGGCCGCATCGTCTCGATTGCGCAGCTGCACGGCGCCCAGGCCGAGATCAATCTGGCGCTGCTGATGGTGAAGCGGCTGACGCTTAGCGGCTCGACGCTGCGCTCACGCGCGGTG
>JAFEDV010000343.1 GCA_018241475.1 Pseudomonadota bacterium
GTTGGGCGATCGCTATTTGGTGTGGGCGCTCGATGCGCGCGGACATGGGCTGACGACACTGCCGGCGAGCACGTTCGGTTACACGTCGTGGCGGCGCCATCGCGACGATCTGATTGCGCTCGTGGAAAGGCATTGCACGCAGCCGGTGACGCTGGCTGGGCATTCGATGGGCGCGACCGTAAGTCTGTTGGCGGCGGCGAAGCGCCCGGATCTGGTCGCCAGCCTGGCGCTGATCGAGCCCGTCATCCTGCCTGCGGCCGCGTATGCGTTCGCGGAACTGCCGTTCGGCCCGTTGCTGCAACGCTGGACCAATCCGATGGCGCGCAGCGCAGCCAACCGGCGCGAGCGCTTCGAGGATCGCGTCTATGCGGCGCGCGCGTTCAGCGGACGCGGCGTATTCAAGACGTTTCCTCCGGAAGTGATCGCCGATTATCTTACCGACGGCCTGCAGGAGGATCGCCGCGGCGGCCTGCGCCTATCGTGCTCGCCGAAGTTCGAAGCAGCGACGTATTGCGCACAGCGCCACGATCCCTGGAGCGCGCTGCGCGCCGTGTCGTGTCCGCTGGCGCTGCTGCGCGCGGAAAAGGGTTCGACCATCGCCGCCGCCGCGATGCACCGGCTGGCGGCGCTGAAGCCGCAGGCGCGCGTAGCGACTGTGGAGGGCGCTTCGCACATGCTGCCGATGGAGCGGCCCGATCGCGTCCGCGCCGCCATCGAAAGCGCCGTGCTGATGGCGCGCGGCGGCAAGCGCTTCCCTGACAACGACCTCTAACCAGAGTCATTCCGAGCGCCGCGGAGCGCGATCCGGACTGACGCTATACTTTCATCGCAATGACGCGCGCCTGCATCTTGGCGCGCTGTTCGGGCGTGCCCTGGATGGCCTTGCGCGTCTTGATGTCGAAGGTGAGCGCAACCGCTTCCATGCTGGCCCACGCGCCGCCGCTTTCCGGATCGCAAAGCCAGTGGACAAGACGGAACGTCTTGTCGCCGACACCGGCCACGCCGGTGAAGTTTTCGATCAAATCTCCGGCCTGCGGGAAACGGCGGAAAACGAGCCGCGCCTCCACCACCGCGCCGGCCGCCTCGACATTGTGGGCGGCGCCCGTCTCACGCCGCCAGCCGGCCATCAGATTCGGAACGGAATCCGAGACGCGGCCGATGAATTGCTCACCTCGCAGGCGGCCGAACCCGTCGCATTGGTCGCGGCTCACCATCGACGCGCCGATGCGGATCGCGCCAAGTTCTATTGCGCGTGCGCGCGTGGCTTCGCTCGTCGGCGCGATGCTTGGATCGAGCGAACGCGGCGCCGCGTGCTGTGGCAAGCCGACGCTCAGCCGCTTGGCCGCGGCGCGCGAACGCTCCGACCACGGAAACGGCCGGAATCCGCGCGTGTCGGCGTGGGCGACGCGAAAGGTGAAGGCGGTGGCCGGCGCGCCGTCGGCGTGGCGCATGTCGAGACAGAGCGTGGCATCGCTTTCGTCCATCGCCACGACGCCGCCGTGCATGATCAGCGGCGCCCCGGGCCGCGCCTCCTTAAGAAAGCGGATATGCGCCTCCAGCGGCGCCAAGGTTGCTCCTGCCGACTGCGTGAACGCGTGCGGCATTTCGAGAGCGTGGGCGAAATGGCCAAGCCCGATCATCGCGCGCTCGAGATGGAAGCGGACATTCAGGTGGCCGCCGTCGTCGCACTCCCACGTGTTCACGCTGCCCTGGTAGAGCGGCGCCGGCAGGGGCGGCGGATGGTTCATGCCGCCTGGCAGGCCGAGCAGACGCCGCTTGCTTCGATCATGGTGCGGCGGATGGCGAAGCCGTCGCGCTTGGCGGCGTCGGCGAGATCGACGAGCGCGTGGCCGGCGTCGAATTCTTCGGCGGCGCCGCATTTCTCGCAGATGAGGAAGATGGTCGAGCGTGCGCAGGCGCCGATGTCGCAGGCGATGAATGCGTTCAGGCTTTCGATGCGGTGCGCAAGTCCCATGCGCGTGAGGAAATCGAGCGCGCGATAGACGGTCGGCGGTTTCGCCACCCCCTTTTCGCCCCCGACGAGCGGCAAGAGATCGTAGGCTTTGGCGGGCCCGTGATGCTCGATGAGCAATTCAAGCACGCGCCGGCGCAGCGGCGTGAGGCTTTCGCCCGCGGCGCTACAGCGGCGTTCAGCTTCTTCAATGTGAGCATCGCGCGCAGGCGCGCTGTGGTCGTGCGGCATTGCAGGCATGATCGCAGGTCAGAGCCTCCAACTCAAAGATGGGGAGCCCGAAGAGGGGAAATGAAATCGCGCCCGCAACAGAACTTTACAAGAACACCTGACTCGGTTATGGATAAGAACATAGTAGGAACTTGAGATCGAGGGGCCAGCGGTGTCAGAAGCAATTTTCCGTGGTGTTTCAGGGCGTTTGCATCGTTTCAGCGTGTACCGGCCGCAGGCAGGCTTCGCCGCCGGGCCGGCCGTGTATTGCTTTGCGCGACCCGGGCCGGCGGGCCGCGGCTGGACGCCTTTGTTTTTGTCGCGCACCGGAAATCTGGCCAAGCGTCTGGCGGGTCACGAACAATGGGAGGAGGCGCAGCTTCTGGGCGCCACGCATATCCTCGTGCATCAGCAAGACGAGCGCGACGTGCGCGAATACGTCGAAGCCGATCTTGCCGAAGCGCTGAGGCCGGTCATGAACGGCCCATTCCTGGATGCTGAATTGGAGGAGGCCGCGAGCGCGGCCGGCGTGCGCCTAGTCTGGGCGGCCTGAGAATTCTCTGCGGCCCGCATCGGCTCGCGGTGGAGGATGTGGGCGTTAGAGCGAGAAGCTCGCAATGCGACGGCCCAGGTCGGAGGTGGCGGCCGTCCACATGTGCGTGATCCGGTTCACGTGAGGAGCCAGGTTCTCTTCGTACTGGATGGAGAACATCGCGCTCGCAACGAAGGCCGCGCCGACCCAGCTGCGCGCATGGGCGGCCGCGAACGAGCGCAACGCGTGCCGAAGATCATGGAGATCGATCGCGAGATGGAACATGAGCGCGCTCCGTGACGCGCATGATCGTTCGCGACCGGTAAACAAGTGTTGACCAAGACGTTAACGCGCGCTGCAAAAGGCAGGCTTGCGAGACATTCAGGACGGCGCGGAATCCGCCGGCTTCGGTCTTGCCTCGAATCCCGCCCAGCGGCCGAACATCTCCTCGGCGCGGCGGAGGTTCTTGTCGAGCGACGCCATGGTCTTGGTGAAGTCGCCGGCGTCGTCGCTGCGCCAGGCGGCGCGCGCCTGGCCGATGATGACGCCGAGCCCTTGCGCGCGCGCGTTGCCGGTCATGCCGTCGGCTTCCAGCCCCGCCAGCGCTAGAACCCAGCGTGCGCAGCGCACGTGACGCTGATGTTGCGCTGCCAGCAGAATGGGGTCGCGGTCGGCGCCCGCCTCCATGGCGAGAACCGCCGCGCGGTGCGGCTCCATCGCCTCGAAGCGCTTCATGATCAGATCGAAGAGGCGATCGCGCACGCTTTGCGATGCGTCCAGGTTTTCGAGCGTGTCGGAAATCGCGCGGTCGAAGGCTTCTTCGACGCAATCGACGGCTTCGGCCAAGCTCGCGCCGTAAAAGTCTGACGCCGGCCGGCCGGCGGCCTTGGCAAGATCAAGCAAGGTCATTGACCGCCATGAGCCGGCGCCTGCCGTCGCCAATGCGGCGCGTGCGAGATCCCGGCGAGCGGAGGCGTCGAGCGTGGTCATTCTTGCATCTGAATGCCTTGCAGCAAGGCGCGCCTTCAAGTCGTCGTCAAGAGTGAGAGACCCTTCATATTAAGGAAAGCCGCAGCCTTGTCGGAACGACGCCCGCCGCTCGACCGCGCTAGCGCCGTCGCCGTTCGCGTTCGGCGATGCGGCGCTGTTCGGGGATCCAATCCTGCACGACTTGATCGAGCACGTTGAGCGGCAATTCGCCGTGCAGCAGCACCGCGTCATGGAAGCCCCGCAGATCGAAGTCGGGGCCCAGCGTGTTGCGCGCATCCTCGCGCAGGCGCACGATTTCTCGCCGCCCCAGTTCGTAACCGCACGCCTGGCCCGGCATGACGATGTAGCGGTCGACTTCGGTGGCGATCACGCCCGCAGCGTCGCCTGTGGTTTGGGTGAGATAGTCGATCGCTTGCTGGCGCGTCCAGCGGCCGGCATGGATGCCGGTGTCGACGACGAGGCGGGCGGCGCGCCAGAGTTGCCAGCGCAGATAGCCGATACGGCCGACCGGGTCGTTATCATAGGAGCCTTCTTCGTCCGCGAGCTGCTCTGCATAGAGGCCCCAGCCTTCGGTGTAGGCGTTGAAGCTGATGAGTCGCCGCAAGAGCGGCACGTCGCGCAATTCTTGTGCAAGCGAAATCTGGAAATGGTGACCGGGAATGGCCTCGTGGAAATCCTGCGTCGGCAAGTCGATCTTCGTCATTTCCGAGAGGTCGCGGAGATTGACGAAATAGATGCCGGGCGAAGAGCCGTCGAGCGAGGGTGCGCTGTAGTAGGCGCCCGAGGAGCCCGCTTCGGCGAAGACCGGCACGCGGCGCACCTCGAAGCGCGCCCGCGGCAAGTGTCCAAACCATTGCGGCGCCAGTTGCAGCATTCGCCCGAGCCGCGCCTGAACGTCATGCATCAATTGCGCGCGCCCTTCGTCCGTGTTGGGATAGGCGTAGCGGGGGTCGCGCGTCATTTGCGACAGCCGTTGGCCCACCGTTCCCGCGGTGAGCCCGACGCGGCGCAGGGCGATATCCAGCTGTTCATTCAGGTCGTGGACACGATCCAGGCCGATCTGATGGATTTGCTGAGGCGTGAGATCGGTGGTTGTCTGCAGCTTCAGGGCCGCGGCGTAGAATTCCTGGCCATGGGGCAGGCGCCAGACCCCCGCTGCGTCGGTCGCATTGGCGCGATCGGCGCGCAAAAAGCTCGCGGCGCGCTCGTGTGCAGGAATGATTTCATCCCGGACGATGGCCTGCGCTTGCGCCAGCAAGGATTGCACCTCCTGTTGCAAGGCGAGGCGCCGCGCTTCCGGCTGAGACGTCACGAAGGCGTCGAGCTTCTGTTGAAAGCTCGTGAAGTACGGTTGCGCAGCCGGCGCCGTATTGCGCACGCCATCGAGCGCAGCAATGGTTTCATCCATAATGAAAAGCGGAGGCCGCACGCCCCGCTGGGCGTCCTGCTGCGCGCGCCGCGTCTCCTGGTCGATCGCGACCGCCACCTGGTGCAGGCGTTGAATGTAGGCTTGGGCGTCGGGGATGCTGCGCACCGACGCGCGCTGATCGAGGAAGCTCGGCAAGGTTACGAAAGCGCTCGACATCTGGTTGAGCACGTAGGGCTGTGCGCCCGCGCCGTCGCCGACCGGGAAGAAGCTGCCGTAGTCGAAGGCTGCGCTGTCCGAAGCGCCTTCGAATTGCTCGCGCAGGATTTCGTATGTGAGTTTCTGGCCTGTATCGAGTGCGGCGGTGTCAATTGCGCGCAATTGGACATAGCGGCGAATGGCGGCGCTGCGGCGCGCCTCGAGCGCGGCCTCCGAGCGATCGTCCAATCGGTTGTTGTAGGGGCCGCCAACTTGCGCCGGCGCCACGCCGGCCTGCGACGCAAGTTCAGGGCTGTCGGCGAGAATTTCGCGCGTCCAGTCGCTCAGCCGTCCTTCAAACGCCGATACCGGCGGCGGTCGAGCGGGTCCGCACGCGGCAGCGCTCAAAAGCAATGTCAAGCCTAGAATCCAGCCGGATTTACGCATCGATGCCCCGTCGACTGCCCGTCGTGCGGACACAGCCAATAGCACGCGCCGGTTGCCTGGAAAGCCGCTGCGCCGCAGTTGTTTTGCGCTGGACTGTTGCGGCGGACGCACTTTCGTGGTTGGACAGCGCTCCAGTGGTAGGGAATCCTGGAGACACCGATGACGACCGCTAGCGGCGGACCGCAGACTCTTGGCAAGATCATGTTCTACCGCCAGCTTGAGCCGCTCTCCTACGAAAAGCACCGCTCGCTCGGCGTGAGCCAAGTCAACAATCCGTTTTCGTTCCTGGCGGACACTCATCTGGTGCCGCTTACGGTGGACGAATTCGGCCTGGCCGCCGTGTGCTATCCGATCATCTTCGACACCCAGTCCAAGACGCCGCTGGCGGTGATGGGCCTGCGCCCAGGCATGAATGTATTCTTGGGCGCGGACGGATCGCTCGATCCGGAAGTCTATCTGCCTGCGTTTGCGCGCCGCTATCCGTTCCTGCCGATCGTGGCCGCGCCGGACGGGCAGGCCCCGACCGGCAACACGACTCCCGACGGCGATCGGGTGTTCGTCTGCATTGATCGCGCGGCCAAGATGCTGTCGCAGACGCCGGAACTGCCGTTCTTCGAAGGCGACAAGCCGTCGCGCTACACGCAGGAGGCGATCCAGTTCTGTCGCGAGTTCGACTTGCTCGGCAAGCGCACGCAGGAATTCTGCAATCTCATGGACGAGCACAAGCTGTTCGAGCTGACGCCGTTGGCGCTGCCGCGCGCGCGGTCGGACGGCACGCCCGACGAGCCGCAAAAGATCGGCGAGTACCTCCGCATCTCCGATCAGAAAGTGAATGCCCTGCCGAAGGACGTTTACATCGATCTGCGGGACAAAGGCGTCACCGCTGTGATGCACGCCCACCTGCTGTCGCTGGCGCTTTGGCCGAAGATTCTGAGCCGCGCCGCCCGCATCCAGGCATCGACGCCTCTGAGTTAAATGGTCACGGGATGAAACCCGGTGACGGATCGAACGAAGTAGATCAAACCGCGCCTTACGGGGCGCGGTTTGCGCATTCAGAGAAGGGCGCGTGCTGAGACTGCCGGTTATCGCTGCGGCATTGGCCTTGCTGCTGATTGTGGCGGCAGATCCGCTTGCCTCCGCGCAGGCGCGCCCCGCGGCGAACGTCCAGGCCGATTTGCTGTCCTCGCGCGCGGCGGTTGCGCCGGGTGAGCGCTTCACCATTGTGCTCCGGCAGCGCATTCGCGACGGCTGGCACACCTACTGGCGCAACCCGGGCGATTCCGGCGAACCCACCAAGATCACCTGGCGCCTGCCGCGCGGATGGCGCGCCAGCCAGATCGAGTGGCCGGCGCCGACCGCAATGCGGTTCGCGACCTTGATGAGCTATGTGTACTCGGGGGAAGTCCTGTTTCCCATCGAACTCACGGCGCCTCAAGACGTCCGGCCCGGCCAGACCGTGACGCTCAACGCAGACGGCGACTGGCTCGTCTGCTCGGACATCTGCATCCCCGAACATGCGGCGCTGTCGCTGACGCTCCCCATCGCCGCGCGAAGCAGTGACGATCCACAATGGGCGTCGCGCATCGCCCAGGCCATTGCCGATTTGCCGCGGCGCGTGGGTGCGCCGGCGCACATCACGAGAGGGGACCCGGCGACGCTCAGCATCGCGATGCCAGATGCGCCATCGGTCCGCGATCCGTACTTTTTTCCCTACAGCCAGGACGCAATTCGCCACGCCGCGCCTCAGCAGCCGCGTCTCGGCCCGCAAGGCGTGAGTTTTCGTCTTGCGCCAGGCAACGACCGGACTCTGGGCGGCGGCGTGCTGAGCGGCGTCGTGACCTATCTGGACTCAACGGGCCAGCACGCGGCGATCGAGATCGAAGCGACGCCGGGAGAACCGCTCCCCGGAACGAACGCCGCGCCAGCGCCTGCGAACCCGGTAGCCAACTTTGGCAGCGCCCAGCCAGCTCCGGCGGCTGTCGCGCCGATCGGTTGGGCGGCGTTGGCGGGGGCGATCGTGCTGGCCTTGCTTGGCGGGCTCGTGCTCAACGTGATGCCGTGCGTGTTGCCGGTGCTGTCCATGAAGGCGCTGTCGCTTGCAGGCAGGGCGCATGGCGAGCAGGCGAGGCGCGAAGGCGTCCTGTATTTCGGCGGCGTCCTGACGACCTTTCTCGCGCTGGCGCTGATGCTCGTCGTGATCCGAGAGGGCGGCGAAACCGTCGGCTGGGGATTCCAGTTGCAAATGCCGTGGATGACGGCGGCGCTTGCGCTGCTGTTCTTCACCATCGGGCTCAATCTCTTGGGCGCCTTCAGCGTGAGCGGCGGTGTGAATACCGGCGCATCGCTCGCGGCGCGCGGCGGCGATGCCGGCGCGTTCTTTACCGGCGTGCTCGCCGTGGTGGCGGCGACGCCCTGCACCGCGCCATTCATGGCTGGCGCGGTCGGAGTGGCGCTGACCCAGCCCGCACCCGCGGCGCTGGCGATCTTTACCGGGCTCGCCGTCGGCTTCGCGCTACCGCTCACCGCGCTGGCATTTGCACCGGCGTTGCAGCGGCTGCTGCCCAAGCCGGGCGCCTGGATGGAGCGTGTGCGCAATATCCTGGCGTTTCCAATGTTTGGGACTGCCGCATGGCTGGCTTGGGTGCTGGCGCAGCAGAGCGGCGCGGGAGGCGTCCTTGCGTTGTTGGCGTTGGCGACGGCGCTAGCGTTTTTCATACTGCTGGGGCGCTGGGGACGCGCGTGGCTCGTCGCCGGCGCTGCTACACTGGCGCTGACTGCATTGCTCGCCTGGAAGCCGCTCACCGACGTGCAGGCGCCGGCGACCGCGAGCGCGGAAAGCTGGAGCGCCGCGCGTGTCGCGCAATTGCGCGCGGAAGGGCGCGGCGTGCTCGTCAACTTCACCGCCGCCTGGTGCATCACCTGCAAGGTCAACGAGGCGTCGACGCTGTCGTCGCCGCGCATCCGGCGGGCGATGCAGGCGCGTGGCGTCGCATATCTGGAAGGCGACTGGACCAATCGCGACGACGCCATCGCCGCGGAGCTCGCCGCACATGGGCGCGCAGGCGTGCCGCTCTATCTCTATTATCCGCCCGGCGGCGGCGATCCGGTGGTATTGCCGCAAGTCCTGAGCGAAGACGCCGTCCTGCGCGCCATCGGCGGATAGCCGTCGAACAGGATCGCTTGCAACGTCGCGCCCGCCGCTGCACATCAAGCGCCTATTGACGCTACGGAGAGTCGTGTGGCCGCCCGCCGTACCATTGTGCTGAACAAGGGCAGCGAATTGTCGCTCGCCGACGTCGTCGCGGCCGCAACACGCGAGGACATGCGGGCCTCGCTCCATGAGGACGCCAAAGCCTATATGACCAGTCTGCGCAAGGCCGCCGAAGAGCAGCTTGGCGCCGACCCGAACCGGCGCGTCTACGGGCTCAATACCGGCTTCGGCAGCAATTTTCGCGATTACGTCAGCCCGGAACGACTGCGCCAATTACAGCGCAATCTGATCGTCTCGCATTGCGCCAACACCGGCGCGCCGGCCCCGCGCGAGATCGTGCGCGCAACCATGCTGCTGCGCGCCCGTTCGCTGGCGGAGGGACAAAGCATCATCCGCCCACTGGTGGTCGAAACGCTGCTTGAGCTTCTAAACGCTGACATCATTCCGGCCGTGCCGGCGCATGGCAGCGTCTCGGCCAGCGGCGATCTCGCGCCATTGTCGCACATCGCGGCGGTGCTGATCGGCGAAGGCTTCATTCTGCTTGGCGCGAAGGGCCGGGCGGCATTCGGTGCGGAAACCGTCGAAACCGCTCGCTATCTGCGCGAGGCGCAACGCCATGGCCTGCCCGGCTTTGCGCCAGTGACGCTGGAGATGAAAGAGGGTCTGGCGCTCAACAACGGGTGTCAATATTCCGCGGCGTGGGCGCTATTGGCGACCGCGCGTATGCGAACGCTGATCGAGACGGCGGCGCTGACGACAGCGCTCGGCGTGCAGGCCATGGTCGGCATGGGTCGCCCATTCCGCGCCGATCTGCATGCGCTCAGGCCACACCCCGGCGCGCAGGAAATCGCCGCGTGGATCTGGGATCTGCTCGCCGGCTACGCGTTCCGCAACGCCAGCGCCGACGATCGCGTCGCCTTCGACGGCGAAATTCAAGACCCGTACAATCTCCGTTGCGCGCCGCAGGTGCTGGGCGCCTGCCTCGATCTCATCAAGCGCTCGGAGAAAACACTGCTGTGCGAAGCCAACAGCGTCACCGACAATCCGATCGACCTGAACATCAGCGCTTCATCCTATCGTTTGGATGAGATCACCTCCGGCGGGCACTTTCACGGCATGCCGGTGGCGGTCGACGCTTACGGTCTGCTGCAAGCGGCGGGCATCATGGCGCGTCTGTCGAACATGCGCTGCGCGCGCTACGTGGATGCGCGACGCAACAAGGGCCTCGGTCCCCAGGTGCGCGGGGAGGCGCCGGACGTGACGGAGTCCGGCTTGTTGATCGCGGAGTACACGACCGCCGGTCTCTGCAATGAGATCTGGGGCTTGGCGATGCCGTCGCACCTCATGTCGATGTCGACGGACTCAGGCCAGGAAGACCATGTCAGCATGGCCGCCAACGTGGCGATGCGCGCCTATCAGGCAGCCGAGCGGTTGGCGGAGGTGCTGGCGATCGAACTGGCCTATGCGTCGCAAGCCATGATCACGCGCTCGCAGAACGATGGCCTCGTGACGCGGGTGCTGGATCAGAGCCTTGGCGGGCAAACGCCGGCGCCCAGCCAAGCGTCGTGGGGCGGCCGCCAGCGCACCATTGCGTTCGAGAAAGCTTGGCGCATGTCGCTGAGCGCGGCCGAATTGGCGCCCTCGCGATTGACCGCTCCGGCGATTGCCGCAATTAGACAAGCGTTCCCGCCGCTCGAGCGGGATCGCGAATTGTCCAAGGGCTTGATGGATTTGGCGGACCGAGTGCTCTCCGGCGAGATCGCCGACGCCACGGGCTACAGCTTCGCGCGACACTGAAGCATTGCGATCGCGCTTGCGCGCGCGCCCCATTGCGCTTCATTTCGCAACATCAAGAGCAGTCTCATGACCGACAAAGCCAATCTCGCCGCCGCAGAAAAACCGCGTGGGTTCATCGACCGCACCGGCGATCAGGCCGCCGCCGAGCGGCGCATCGTCGAAGCGGCGGGCGCCGTCTATGAGCGCTGGGGCTTCGATCGCCTTGAGACGCCGGCGATCGAGTACACAGAAGCGCTGGGCAAGTTTCTGCCCGATCTCGATCGGCCGAACGAGGGTGTGTTCTCATTCCAGGACGACGAACGCTGGCTGTCGCTGCGCTACGATCTGACCGCGCCGCTCGCGCGCTATGTGGCGGAGCATTTCGACACGCTGCCGAAGCCCTATCGGCGCTGGGCGGCGGGACCGGTGTGGCGCAACGAAAAGCCGGGGCCGGGGCGCTACCGCGAATTCTGGCAGTGCGACGCGGATACCGTCGGCAGCGCTTCGCCTGCCGCCGACGCCGAAATGATCGCCATGGCGTGTGCGGCGCTGGAGGCAGTGGGCGTCGCGCGCGGTTCGTACCAGCTGAAAGCATCGTCGCGGCGTTTGCTGGATGCAGTGCTCGACAAGATCGGCGCAAGTGAAAGCGCAACGCGCCTTTCGGTGCTCCGTTCGATCGACAAGTTCGATCGGCTTGGCGCCGAAGGCGTGCGCTCGCTGCTGGGCGCCGGGCGCAAAGATGAATCCGGCGATTTCACCAAGGGCGCCGGTCTCTCCGACGCCGGCGCCGGCGAAGTGCTGGCGTTTATCTCGGCGAGCGGCGAAACGCGCGCGCAAGCGCTCAGCCGTCTCA
>JAFEDV010000344.1 GCA_018241475.1 Pseudomonadota bacterium
CTGAGTTTTGTCACCGAGACCGCCGCCTACGACATTTCCGCGCTCGCCCAGTACGCCAACGAAATCGGCTCGCCCGCCGAAGAGGGCATTCTCGCGGAATTCCTCGAACTCGACCGGCCGCCGTTCGTGCGCGGCAAGGAAAAGGCGCTGCTCGGCGTCCGCAAGGCGCAGGTCAAACTCGCCGCCTATTATCTGATGACCGGTCAGGAGCGGCGCGCCCGCGCCATCGCCGAGGACATGCACGATGAACCGCGCGAGCGGCTGCTCAAGATCCAGCACCAGCTCAGCGCCGTGGAAAGCAAGGAATTCTGGGAGATCATCGATCGCGGCCGCAACTTCGAATACATGCCGCCGGCTCAGCGCGCCTGCCTGAAGACGTTCTTCGAGTGGCTCAATGTCGAGGCGGAGGCGAAGTGAACCCGCGCCTTGTTCGTGCAGGTTCTTGAGCAGGCGCCTCCAAATTGGCGCGTATCGACGCCCCCGGGCGAGCGCGTGAACGCGAGAACCTGAGACCGATTTCATCGGCTTGCGTCTGGCGCGCCCAAGGAGTCCGGATCGGCGCTCGCGTTCCGCGACCCCGAACTTGATGCGCTCACGATCGCTCGCGCGCCTTCTTGCCTCTGGCCAACGCGATCGCGGCCATGGCGGCAACGCCGCCGAGCGCGCCGGTGCGCGGCTCGAACCAGGGCAGGCGCTCGCCGCCGAAGAGTTCGCCCATCGGCGCGAGGTCCGCGGCGCGTTCGAAGGCGCCGACATGAAAGTGGGTTTCGTTTGGAAGTCTGGCGTTCGAGCACGTCAGCGTCGAGCCGCAACGCGCGCAAAAGCCCCTCTCGACCCCGGGCGAAGATCCGTACTTGGCGATTTCTCCCGCCAGCATGCTCACCTGCTCGTGTGCAAATGACACGAACACGGAGGCCGGCGCGCCGCTGTGCCGGCGGCAGCTCTGGCAATGACACCACAACACCCATTTCGGCGCGCCGATGGCGCGGAAGCGGACATCCCCGCAGAGGCAGCGGCCGTCATACGTTTCCATTGCGGGCTCCTCCTCGTTGCATCTCGCTTCAAGAAGGTCGCGGCTTCAAGCCGGCGCTTGCTTATATCGGCGTCGACCCGGCGCCCGTCGGCGCCTGCTCGCGCATCGCTGCGGCGACGACAATGCCGGACAGGAAGGTGAGCGCTGCGATGGCGGCGATCGCCCATGCCAGTCCGAACCGGTCGGCGATCAGCCCGGCGGCCAGCGCGCCAATGGCGTATCCCAGATCGCGCCAGAATCTGTAGACGCTGAGCGCGCGCGCCCGCCACGTCGGGTGCGAGGCGTCCGACACCGCGGCGATGAGGCTCGGGTAGACCATGGCCGTGCCCACGCCCAGCATCACGCTGGCCGCCAGCCACCAGGCGAAATCGCGTGTAGCGGCGGTCAGCAGCAGCGCACCAGCCTGTACCCACATGCCGGCGACGATCAGCCCTTTTCGTCCCCAGCGATCGCTCAAGGGACCGGTGACGATCTGCAG
>JAFEDV010000345.1 GCA_018241475.1 Pseudomonadota bacterium
ATGAGACATCGGCTAAGGCCGCCGCTCTCCAATGGGCGCGGGAGCGATGCGACACTGTTGGCCGCCCGGCCTTCGCCCTGCTGGTGGGGGTGGATGAGCGCAATTTGAGCAAAGTATTGAGCGGCAAGCGCCCGCTAGGCATAAAGCTTTTTCGTCGCTTGCAGGTATTGCGGCTGGCGCATGGCAAGGCAAGTTGACAGGCGTGTTCCGCGCCCAGTTGAAACAACTTGTACGAGAATAAACTAAATCGCCTTGTAGTTGTTTTGCTCCCGATCTAGGCTGACGCGACCTGTCGGGGGACAGACCGTCTATGCATAGACGTTCCATGCTCTTGCTGCTGCTGGGTGCGGGCGCTGCGAGCGCCGCTGACCTAGCACGTGCGAACGCGCCCCGGCGCTTCCGTGATCTGGGGGCGGCCGTACGTGCAGTGCTCAATAGACCCGAGCGCCAGCTTGATTACCTCGATGCAAAACTCGCTCTCGACGCTCTCATTGATCCCTCGGCTGGAGGCGCGTCCGTACGGACCGCAATCGAGGCGCTCACCACTGCCGCGCGCAGCCTGGCGGGAGACAGCCCCGATGATGCCCGGAGGTTGGCGGCTGTGCGTACGGTGATCTACCGGTCCGGCGACTGGAACCAAAACCGACCCTTCGCCTACGATCACGCCGATCCGTTCGGGCGCAACATCCGCAACAAGCTGATGGCCACCTACCTCGATACGCGGCTCGGCAACTGTGTGTCGATGCCGATCCTATTCTTGATTTTGGCTGATCGGCTCGGCGTCAATGTGCGGCTCTCGACCGCGCCGCATCATGTGTTTGTGCGCTACGTCGATGCGGCCGGTCACGCGACTAATCTCGAAACAACGAGCGGCGGTTTGCCGTCGCGAGACAAGTGGATACGGCAAAACATGCCGATGACTGACGAAGCAGTTGCGAGCGGCATCTATCTGCGCACGCAGTCGCGTCGAGAGACCGTGGCGACAATGGCGACAACAGTTGAGGAATATCTCTGCCATGCACAGCGCGACGAAGAAGCCATTGCGGTGGCGGACGCCATCCTCCAAGTGGCCCCCCGCAACGTCGAATGCATCCTCTATCGCGGCAGTGTTTACGGCCGCTTGTTTGAGCGCGAGTTCAGCGCCCGATATGTGGACGAGGCTCAAATCCCGCAATCACTTCACGCTCGCTACCAGCTTCTCGCGAGCATGAACCAGCAAGCTTTCACCCAAGCAGAAGCGCTCGGGTGGCGTCCAGAACCGGATCAAAGACAGGGAGCACAATGATGATGCGCGCGCTCGCGAAACTGGGATTGGCCATGTTTGCAAGTATTTTTATGCTTGC
>JAFEDV010000346.1 GCA_018241475.1 Pseudomonadota bacterium
CGGGCGAGGCGGCGGATCAGGTCCTCATCGAGCGGCTTGGCGAAGCGCGCGTCGGCAAGCGTGGTGGAAAGCCCCATGGCGGCGAGCTTGTCGGCGGCCTTGTGCGCTTCGCCCAAGCGGGCGCCGAAGTTCAAGAGCGCAACGCACGCGCCTTCGCGCAGGATGCGGCCCTTGCCGATCTCGAGCGGGATCGCCGCGTCGGCCTGGAGTTCGCCTTCGGCGTCGCCACGTGGATAGCGCACGGCTGATGGCGCATCGTCGATCGCCGCACAGGTGGCGACCATACGGGAGAGCTCATTGCCGTCGGCGGCGGCCATGATGACGAAGCCCGGCAGCTGGCCGAGATAGCCGACGTCGAACGAGCCGGCATGGGTGGCGCCGTCGGCGCCGACGAGGCCGGCGCGGTCCATGGCGAAGCGCACCGGCAGCTTCTGGATGGCGACGTCGTGGACGACCTGGTCGTAGCCGCGCTGCAGGAAGGTCGAATAGATCGCCGCAAACGGCTTCATGCCGTCGGCGGCAAGCCCGGCGGCGAAGGTGACGGCGTGTTGTTCGGCGATGCCGACATCGTAGGTGCGGTCGGGGAAGCGGGCCCCGAAAAGATCGAGGCCCGTGCCGGCGGGCATTGCCGCAGTGATGGCGACGATCTTTGCGTCCTTCTCGGCTTCGCGGATCAAACTCTGTGCGAACACTTTGGTGTAGCTCGGCGCGCCGGCGCCTTTCGCCTGCTCGCCGGTGACCACAGTGAACTTGGCGACGCCGTGATACTTGTCGGCGGCGTTCTCGGCGGGGGCGTAGCCTTTGCCCTTCTTGGTGACGACATGCACCAGCACCGGGCGGTCGTCGTATTCCTTGGCGCTTGCGAGCACGCGGCGCAGCACGTCGATATCGTGGCCGTCGAACGGCCCAAGGTAGTGGAAACCCAGTTCCTCGAAGAAGGTGCCGCCGGTGACCAAGGTGCGCGCATATTCCTCGACCTTCTTGCCGACGTCGTGCACGCGCTCGCCCAGCACCGAGGCGACCGATTTCGCCGCCTTGCGCACGCGCCGATAGGTGCGGGTAGCCGCCAGCCGCGCCAGATAGCTCGACATGCCGCCCACCGGCGGTGCGATGGACATGTCGTTGTCGTTGAGGATGACGATGAGGCGCCTGGTGGTCTCGGCGGCGTTGTTCATGGCTTCGTAGGCCATGCCCGCCGACATCGAACCGTCGCCGATGACCGCGACCACGTGATTGTTGTCGCCACGATTGTCGCGCGCCGCGGCAAAGCCGAGCGCCGCGGAAATCGAGGTGGCGGCGTGGGCGGCGCCGAACGGATCGTATTCGCTCTCGCTGCGCTTGGTGAAGCCGGAGAGGCCGCCGCCTTGCCGGAGCGTGCGGATGCGGTCGCGACGCCCGGTCAGGATCTTGTGGGGATAGGCCTGGTGGCCGACGTCCCAGATGAGGATGTCGCGCGGGGTGTCGAACACGTAGTGAAGCGCGGTGGTGAGTTCGACGACGCCCAGGCCCGCGCCCAGATGGCCGCCGGTGACGGAGACGGCGCTGATCATCTCGGCGCGCAGTTCGTCGGCGAGCTGGCGCAGCTGCGCGGGATCGAGCTTCCTCAGATCGGCCGGCAGCCGCACTTGATCGAGCAATGGTGTCTGAGGAGCCATGTCGCCTCGAAATGATCCCTGCCGGCTCAGGCTAGCGGCCTTCGCCGCCCAAAGCGACGCCCCAGCCGCAGGCGGCGTGCGGTTTTCTTTCAAGTTTCCGTGCGGCTAGGGGGCGCAGGCGCCATCCCCGTTCGACAAAGGCAGGCCGTGAACTCAGACTGGATTGGAGGCGCGAACCACACGCTCGAAGCGCGCCAGCTCCTCCGCGTTCATGTCCGACACCGCCCAGCAGCTCATGCCAAGTTTGGTCCAGTGGCGCACATTGTAGCCCTCTCGCACGAGCGGCGGGACCGGCGCCGCGTCGCCGGCGCGCTCAGGCCAAATGAAGAGATTGATGACGTGGGCGCCATGGCGATAGACGACCGCCGCCACCGGGCGCGAGTCGAGATAATCGACGCGCCCGCCCGCCAGCGTGAAGCCCTGCGCGGCCAGATCGTAGATCGGCGGCGAAAAATCGAGGCGGCCCGCAAACCACGGCTTCACCGTGTGATGATCAGTGCTGACCACGTCGACGAGGTGATTGGCCATGAGCGAGCGCACGTGGCTCTCGGCCACCTGCTCGCCGAGATCGGGGCCGCGCGGGACGATCGCGAAGACGAGCAAGCCGGCGGCGAGCGCCGCCGCAGCAGGCCACGCGGCGCCGCGGAACGGACGCATGAAGCGCGCAGTGTTACTCTTGCGACCGAGCATGCCGCGCACGCGCCGGCGGAGGCGCTCCGGCGCAGCTTCGCGCAAGTTGGCGGCGCGGATCAGATTCCGCTGCACGACAAGCTCCTGGTAGGCGCTGGCGCACGCCGCGCAGGCGGCGATGTGCTGCTCGCATTTCAGGGTATGGGCGGCGTCGAGCTCGCCGTCGAGCAGACCGTGCAGCAGCGGCTCGACCTCACGGCATTCAGGCTCATCGGTCATGACGCGCCCTCGCCGGTCTCCGCGCGCCAAGCCTTGGCCAGGGTTTCGCGTGCGCGCGCGAGCCGCGACATGACGGTGCCGATCGGCGCATCGATGATGACCGCGATCTCCTTGTAGGAAAGCTCCTCGACTTCGCGCAGGACGATGACTTCCGCCAGATTCTGCGGCAGCGATTTGATCAGGCGGCGCATGGTCTCGGCGGTATGGCGGCGCATCAGCGCTGCTTCCGGCGTGTCGGCGTCATCGGCGAGCTCCGGCATCGCTTCGGATGTGGAGACTTCCGCAGGGCGCACGGAGCTCAGAAAACAATTGCGGACGATGGCGAAGCGCCACGCCTTGGCGCCGCCGCCGCGATCGCCGTCGAATGACTTGGGCGCGCGCGCATAGGCGTCGTGCACCACATCTTCGGCTGAATCACCGCTGCGTGTGAGATAGCGGGCGAAACTATAGGCGGCGTCGAGATGCGGCAGCATCAAAGCGCTGAATCGCTCGATGGCGGCGCGGTCCGGCTCGCGCGGCGCGGGCGCGGCAGCATCGGCCACGCCGCGTGCGGCGGCGGCGAGCTTGGCGGCGGGCGCGGCGCGCACCGCCCTCCAGACGAGCGGTTTGCTGCCGCGCCCGGCAAAGCCAAAGCGCGGAAGCGTCCACGGAAATGCAAAAAAC
>JAFEDV010000347.1 GCA_018241475.1 Pseudomonadota bacterium
CTTTCTTTGTTCTCACCGAAGCAGCGGCGCCCAATCTCACGATCATCTTCCGCATCACGTTCACTCCACATCTCCTGAGCTGACGATTGCTGGTACCTTCAACCTCCCGACAGGAGACCGGGGCAGTGTAAGCGTGCTGGAAACCGGTCGAATATGAAATCGCACTTTTGTTGATGGCAAAGGGATTTTCGGGCGAAAACTGTTGGATATGGGGCCGCCAAATCCCCCGATTTCAGGCGCCGGAACCCAGGCCAACGCTCCTCCTCGACGGAGGAGCGGTCAGTCGCGACCGCGACTGACCGCGGAGGTGAGGCCACGCAGCGTCGACAAGCGAGCCTCATGAGGCTCATCCGTTGCGATCGAAGGCGCACCTCCTCCGGCGGCATTCCGCGGCGCCTCCTCCGCACTCATAGGCGTCTACGCTTGCGGGCCTGAACCCCGCGGTCGCGGTGCTAGTGCGCCATCAAGATCGGCACAGTGGCGCTGCGCAGCAACTCGCGCGTGGCGCCGCCGAACACCAGTTCGCGCAGCCGCGAATGCGCATAGCCGCCCATCACCACCAGATCGGCGTTGAGCGTCCTGGCTTCTTCCAGGATCGCCGCTGACGCCGAGCGGCCGCCGCTGTCGACGTTCTTGACCGCCGCCGGCACGCCTCGACGCTTCAAGTGCGCGGCGATATTGGCGCCAGGCTGATCGCCGTGGCCGAACATTTTGGGCTTGGCGTCGATGGTGATGACGGTGACCGCTTCCGAGAATTCCAGAATGTCGTCGGCTTCCGAAAGGGCGCGCGTGGCTTCGCGGCTAGCGTCCCAAGCGATGACGACGCGCTTGCCAATCATGGCGCCGGTCCAGCCCGCGGGCGCGATCAACGCCGGACGTCCCGAATGGAACAGGACGCCCTCGATGATTTCCTCGCGCACCTCAGCGCCGATCCCCTCCGGCGGGCGCGTCATCACTGCAACATCGGCATAGCGCGCATGCACCGCCGCCACCCGCCCGAGATCGCGCGACAGCGCCTCCGCCGTTCTCAACTCGCACGGTTGGCCGGCGCGCTTCAGCCGTTCCTCCACCCGCTTGCGCTCGGCTTCCGCGTCGGCGCGGGCGCGACCCAGCAATTCCGCCCACACGCCCGCTACGACTGTCGGCTCATAGGCCAAAGGCTCGTCGGGCAACGGCGTCAGGAAGGCGGCGGCGAGGTGGGCATTGCTTTGCTTGGCCAACGCTTCGCCCAGCGCAATGGCGGGCTCGTCCGCTTGCGCGTCGGAGACGATGACGAGGATATCTTTCCAGCTCATGGCACGTTCCGGATGTCAGGTGTCGGGTGTCAGGTAACAGAAACCGCCGTCAACTGCACGGGTGTCGAGAGACAATCGCGCTCTAAATCTGATACCTGACACCTAACACCTGACACCCCAAGGAACCACGCGATGGCCTCATCGTTCCGCACCGACGCGTACATCAACGGCGAATGGCGCGGCAGCGCCAAACGCTTTCCGGTCTACAATCCCGCCAACCAGGAAGTCATCGCCCAAGTCCCCGATCTGGGCGCTACCGACTGCGAAGACGCCATCGCCGCCGCTGACGCCGCCTTCCCCGCCTGGGCGGCGAAAACCGCCAAGGAGCGCGCCGCCGTAATGCGCGCCTGGTACGAGGCGATGATGGCCGGTCTCGACCGGCTGGCGGCCATGATCACGCGCGAGGGCGGCAAACCACTGGCGGAAGCAAGAGGTGAAGCGGCCTACGGCGCGAGCTTCGTCGAATGGTTCGGCGAGGAAGCCAAACGCGCCTATGGGCGCACGATCCCAACCACCACGCCGACGCGCCGCTACGTCACCATCAAGCAACCCGTCGGGGTCTGCGCAGCGGTGACGCCGTGGAATTTTCCGATGGCGATGATCACCCGCAAGGCGGCGCCGGCCATCGCCGCCGGCTGCACGATTGTACTGAAGCCGCCGCACCAGACGCCGCTGACGGCGCTGATGCTGGCCGAACTTGGCGAGAAGGCGGGGTTACCGAAGGGGGTGTTCAACGTCGTGACCACACACGAAAGCACCGACGCCATCGGCAAGGTCATGTGCGAAAGCCCGCTGGTGAAGAAGTTCTCGTTCACCGGCTCGACCGCCGTCGGCAAGAAGCTCGGCGCGCTCTGTGTCGGCTCCACGGTGAAGCGCATTTCGCTCGAACTCGGCGGCAACGCCCCGCTGCTCATCTTCGCCGACGCCGATCTCGACAAGGCCGTCGCCGGCGCCATCGCCTGCAAATTCCGCAACGCCGGCCAAACCTGCGTCTGCGCCAACCGCATCCTGGTGGAGGATTCGATCTACGACGCCTTCGCCAAGAAGTTCGCCGAGGCCGTGAGGGCGCTCAAGGTCGGCCCGGGCGATCAGGACGGCGTCGCCGTCGGCCCGCTGATCGATATGAAGGCGATCGAAAAGGTCGAGCGCATGGTGGCGGAAGCCATCGACGCCGGCGCCGGCGCTGTGGTCGGTGGCAAGCCGCACGCTGCGGGCAGGCAATTCTTCACCCCAACCGTGCTCACTAACGTCACCCGCGACATGCGCGTCAACACCGAAGAAATTTTCGGGCCGGTTGCGCCGCTGATCAAATTCTCGTCCGACGACGAAGCCGTCGCCATCGCCAACGACACGCCGTTTGGTCTCGCCGGTTACTTCTTCACCAAGGA
>JAFEDV010000348.1 GCA_018241475.1 Pseudomonadota bacterium
ACCAACCTGGATCGAGATCGTCTGGGCGAATGTCGCGCGCCCAACGTTGCCCCCACACCCCGATGCCGTTCAGGATCGGACGCAATTCCTCGCCAGCTTCGGTCAGCGCATAGGCGCCTCCCTCGCGAGCCGATCGCTGTTCGACCACACCGGCCCGCTTCAAGGTTTCGAGCCGCTGCTTCAGCAAGCTCGGCGAGATGCGTGGAACGCCGCGGCGGATGTCGCTGAAGCGGCTGGCGCCCGCGCAGAGTTCCCGCACAATCAATAGCATCCACTTCTGCGCCAGCGTCTCCGACGCGAGAGCCACCGGGCAGAATTGTCCATGTGCACTGGTCATGGATCGATCCTAGCACGGTCCATCGCTCATGACGGTCCAGAATCTGGACTGGAATGCCCAGGCGCGCGCGAGCGATGCTGGCGCATGCTCGCAAACGGCTTCTCTCCATCCCGGCGCGCCTTGATCGCTGCGGCGAGCGCCGGAGTCGCCGCATGCGCGCTCGCTCCACCCGCTTCTCCCACCCCCCGCCCAGGACGCCGCACCATGCGTTTCGATCGAGATCAGTTCGTCGCCGATTGCATCAGCGCAAGCGCGGATGCTGAAGCTCAACACGCCGTTCGGGAAATTCTGGCTCGGGCGGTCGCCGATCATGCCGGCGTGCTCTCGGCCTTGGGAACGCCGCGAGAAGCCGGCCTCGACGTTCTGCATCGATCGCCAACGCTGACGATCTTTGCGGCGAAATGGTCGCCGCATATGAATTTGGTGACGCACGATCACCGCATGTGGGCGCTCATCGGCATCTATGCCGGACGCGAAGACAACATTCTATGGCGTCGCACAGGAGCAACGATCGAGGCGTATACAGCCAAAGTGCTGTTCGCCGGCGATACCGCCGCCCTCGCAGCCGACGCCATTCATTCCGTGACCAATCCGCTGGAACACTTCACCGCCGGCATTCACGTCTATGGCGGCGACTTCTTTGCCACTGCGCGCAGTCAGTGGAGCTCAGAATCGCTCACCGAGACGCCGTCGGACGGCGCCGCCATCCGCGCCATGTTCGAGCGGGAAAATGAACGGCTTCGTTGCCCGGAGCCTCGGTGAGGCCGCGACAAGGTCAATTCGTTCGGAAGAGGAGGAGCAACAAGGCGGCGCTCAATTCTTGAGACGATAGCCGGTCGAGAAGATCCAATAGACGATCGCCAGGCACACGGCGAGGAAGCCCGTGATCGCCATGATGCTCACGCCGATGTCAATATCGGCGATGCCGTAGAAGGCCCAGCGGAAGCCGCTGATCAAATAAACGATCGGGTTGAACCGCGTCACCGTCTGCCAGAATTCGGGCAGCATGCGCAGCGAATAGAATGTGCCGCCCAGGAAGGTGAGCGGCGTCAGGATCAGCATCGGCACGATCTGCAGCTTCTCGAAGCCGTCGGCGAGCACGCCGAGGATGAAGCCGAACAGGCAGAACGAAACGCAGGTCAGCGCCAGGAAAACTACCATCTCGACCGGGTGCAGCACACTGAATGGCACGAAGAAGCGCGCGGTTGCGAGAATGACGAACCCAATGATCATCGACTTGGTGGCGGCGGCGCCGACATAGCCGAGCACAGCCTCGATCGGCGATACGGGCGCTGAAAGCAGCTCGTAGATCGTGCCGGCCCATTTCGGCATGTAGATGCCGAAGGACGAGTTGGAGACGCTTTCGGTCAGGATCGAAAGCATGATGAGCCCGGGCACGATGAAGGCGCCGTAGCTGACGCCGTCGACCGCGACCATGCGCGAACCGATCGCCGAGCCGAAGACGATGAAATAGAGCGATGTCGAAAGCACCGGCGAGAACAGACTCTGCCCCAGCGTGCGGAACCAGCGCGCCATTTCA
>JAFEDV010000349.1 GCA_018241475.1 Pseudomonadota bacterium
ACCAAAAATGCCTTCGACCCTCTCGTAGTCATCGGCCTTATATTTCGCGCCCAGAAAATCCTGCGCCGGCGTCGACCACCATACATCAGCGCCGCCCTGCTTCATCGCCGCGATGATGCGCGCATCGACCTCGTCGTCACGCAGGATCGACCCATCCGCTTTGTTGACAAAGATCGCCAGCGGCACGCCCCAATTGCGCTGCCGCGAGATCAGCCAATCCGGCCGCTCGGCGATCATCGCCTTGATGCGGTTCTGGTCGCGATCGTCGTTGAGGCGCCGCTGCCCCCAATCGACGCGCTCGATCTCCGCCAGCGCCACTTGCCGGAGCGTGCGCCCACCGCCGGCGTCGTACGGCTTGTCCAGCGCAATGAACCATTGCGGCGTGTTGCGGAAGATGAGCGGCGCATGCGAGCGCCATGAATGCGGATACGAGTGCTTCAGCTGCCCACGCGCCAGCAGAGCGCCAACTTGGATGAGAGCGTCGATCACCGCTTTGTTGGCCGGTCCATCCTTGCCGGTGTTCTTGCCTTCGAGCTGGATGATCTCAAGGCCTTCAAAGCCAGGGGCTTCCTTGGTGAACCGGCCTTCTTCGTCAACCGTGAACGGGATGTCCTTTTGGCTGTGGCCCGTCGCGATCCAAATGTTGAAGTCATCCGCGCCGTGCCCCGGCGCCGTGTGCACGAAACCCGTGCCTGCGTCGTCCGTCACGTGATCGCCCGCAAGCAGCGGGACCTTGAAATCGTATCCCTGACCATGAAACGGATGTTCGCAAACTACGTCATCAGGATCGAAGTTCTGTAAGCGCTTGCAAGAAACCGCCTTGGCGGCCTGCATCACGTCAGAGGCAAGCCTGTCTGCCAGCACAAGCCGATCACCCACCTTCACCCACGGTTCGAAGGCTAGGCCTTGCTCTACGGCCTCGACTTCGTAGAGGCCGTACTTGATCGATGGCGAAAAACTAATCGCGCGGTTGCCAGGTATCGTCCAGGGTGTCGTCGTCCAGATCACGACTGAGGCAGTGAGCTCGAGATCTTGGCGTTTCTTCGGACCCGCGGACGTTTCAACGATAGGAAACTTCACCCAGATCGTCGGGCTGGTCTTGTCGGCGTACTCCACTTCCGCTTCCGCCAGCGACGTGCGCTCCACCGGGCTCCACATCACCGGCTTCGAGCCGCGATAAACGAGCCCCGTGCGCACCACGCGCTGAAACTCCGCCGCAATCGCCGCTTCGGCGGCGAAGCTCATGGTCGAATAGTAATGATCCCAATCGCCCTCGATGCCGAGGCGCTGGAATTCCTGCTTCTGCAGCGGGATCCATTTGTCGGCGTATTCGCGGCAGGCTTTGCGAAACTCGACCGCCGGCACGTCCTGCTTCTTGCGTCCAGCCTTGCGGAAATCTTCTTCGACCTTCCATTCGATCGGCAGGCCGTGACAGTCCCAGCCCGGCACGTAATCGCAATCAAAGCCAGTCATCTGCTTGGTGCGGACGACGATGTCTTTCAGAATTTTGTTTTCCGCGTGCCCGATATGAATGGCGCCGTTCGCGTAGGGCGGACCATCGTGCAGAATGAATTTCGGGCGCGACGCTGCGTCTTTGCGCAGCAAGTCGTAGAGCCCGGTCTGCTTCCAATATTCGACGCGCTCCGGCTCCTTCTTCGGCAGGCCGGCGCGCATGGGAAATGGATCGCCCGACAGCTCGGGCAGAAACAGCGTCTCGCGATAGTCGCGACCAGAATTGCTGGCTTCATCGGCCATCAGCCGAATCTCCGTTGGAGCGAAAAGGATGTAGCAGACCTCTCCCGGTCCCGCGGAGCGGAAGCTCCACGCGGGCCGGGCCTCAAATTCGCGCGGCGGCTATCGGGAAACGGAACTGCCTTTGCATGAGCGCAGTCCCTAACACCCCGCCCATGGGAACGCCACATGCATTGCTCCGCCGCGGCAACGGGTCTAAACCCCCCGCCTTTCGGCCAGAAAAGCCAACCGGACCAATGACCACCGCCCACGATTTCTCGTTCGCCAAGCTCGATGAGCCGGGCCAGATCAACCTCAAAGACTACGCCGGCAAGGCGGTCCTCGTGGTGAACGTCGCCAGCGCCTGTGGTTTCACGCCGCAGTACCGTGACCTGGAAGCGCTCTACGAAGCCAAGGCCGCCAAGGGTCTCATCATCATCGGCGTGCCGTGCAACGACTTCGGCCACCAGGAAAGCGGCTCGGCAAAGGACATTCGCGAGTTCTGCGACACCGCCTACCACGTCACCTTCCCGATGGCCGGCAAAGTGGAGATCGTGGCGGCCGCCAAGAGGCATCCGTTCTATCAGTGGATCGCCGACGAGATGGGCGAAACGGCGCTGCCGCGCTGGAATTTCACCAAATACCTGATCGGCAAGGACGGCGCCCTAATCGAGGCGTTTTCGCCCAAGGATGCGCCGCTTGGGCCCAACATGCTTGACGCCATCAAGAACGCGCTGGCGGCCTAAACCAAGCGGCCAAGCTTGCGTGATTTCTGCGAGGCTTTATCGTTCTCCCCGGAGGAACGGGCTTGAGCGACCCAGTCGTGCGCGACGATCAACACGACGTCCGCCACATGGATCGCGGCGTGGCGCGCCGCCACGCCTTCCTGCTTTCGGCAAGGGAGGTGTTTCTCGAGCAGGGCTATGAGCAGGCCAGCGTCAATGACGTGGTCCGCCGCGCTGGGGGCTCATTTGCAACGCTATATGCCCAGTTC
>JAFEDV010000034.1 GCA_018241475.1 Pseudomonadota bacterium
ACAACGCGATGCCTAGCGCTGGCGTGTCGGTGGAGAACGCGAGCTGGCGCGGACGCGCGCATTATCGGCGAGGCTGTCTCCCGGGAACAAGACGACCTGATCGCCGGCCCGCAATCCGCTCCGAAGGGCGCGGTAGTTCGAGTCGCCGTTGCCGATGGCCACCGGCGTCAGGCGCGCGCGACCGTCGATGATACGGAAAACCGCCCAGTCCGCACCGTTGCGGACCAGTGCGTCAGTGGGAACGCGAAGCAAATTGTCAGCGCGCCACAAAACAATTCGCACGTCCACGCGGAAGCCGTGGCCAAGTGGAGGCGCACGTTCGGGATGCTGAAGGCGCACAACGACATTGACGCGCTGTTCTTCGACGCCGAGTGCGGAAATCTTCGTATGCGCGAAGGGCTCGATGCGAAAGACCCGCGCGGGTATAGGTTCAGCGCCGCCCCAGTTCTCGATGAAGGCCGGGGCGCCTTCGCGCATCAGCACCGCATCCTGGGATAGGAATTCCGCCACGACCTCGATCTGCCTGGGGTCGCCGATCTCCATCAGCGGCGCGCCTGCCGGCGCAATGGTCTCGCTTTGCTGTAGGAGCCGTAGCACCCGGCCGGCCGCCGGGCTGCGCACTGGCGTTGGCGCGTGCGCGCGGGCGGACGGCGAGCCAGCGCTCGCACGAGCGCGCTGCAGATCCGCGCGTCGGGCAGCGACCGCGGCGCGCGCCGCACGCACGCGCGCTTCGCTTGCGTCGAGCGCCGCTTGGGAGGCGAAGCCTTGGCTGTGCACTGTCGTCGCGCGTTGCTGATCACGTTGCGCCAGGGCGTAGTCTGCCTCCGCGCCCGCCGTCGCCGCCTGGGCTGATGCAACAGCCGCGCTCGCCTCCGCAGCCAGACGTGCGTCAAGTAAGGCGGGGTCGGCGGGCATGATGGTCGCAACCACCTGGCCTCGCGCCACGGCGTCACCCGGCTCCAGCTCTATCCGCTGCAATTCGCCGCTTACGGGCGCAGCCACGACGAATACGTCGTGGATGCGCGTGCGCCCTTCATCAACGATGTCATGCTGCACCGATCCGCGATCGATCGTGGCGGCCTCCACAGCAAGCGCGCGCGGCCACATCAACCAGAGCAGCAGCAACGCCAACGTGGCGCCCGCGCCAAGCCAAAGCCAATGCGCCAGACTCACACCGGTTACGAACTCTCGGGCGCGCTGCCATCCGGCGTTAGACATTCTTGACAGCGATTGCATTGCTCAGTCCCTTGCCTTCAGGACGCCGACCATGTCCAGCCGATCGATGCCGGTCCGCACAATGAGCGCCGCCGTCAAAACGCACGCAAGCGTAAACGTGACGGCGAAGGCGTAGCCTTGCGGTTCGAATACGAACGGAAAGGCGTACATGTCAGTTTCGAAGAGTTTCATGAGCCACATAGCGAGCCCCGCGCCAAGGAGGCAGCCGAAGGGCGCCGCCAACAACGCCAGCACCAGCAACTCGCCGACCAGAACGTAGGAAGCTTCGAGCCGCGTGAAGCCAAGCACCCTGAGCGTGGCCAGATCACGCTCTTGCTCCGCCAGCGTGATGCGCGCCGCGGAAAAAGCGACGCCGCCGGCCATGACAGCTGCGAAGGCGGCATAGATGAAATTCATCATGCCCACGCCTTCCTCGAAATTTCTGCGCATGGAGGCTTGCGCCAGTCTGACGAAGCTGGCGCCGGCGATGGCGGGCGTCGCCTTGATGGCGCGGTTGAATGCGGCATATTGCGTCTGATCGAGTTGAACGTGCGCGCCGGTCATGCGTCGAGGCTCCCCCAACAGGCGCGAGAGGGCGTCGAGATCCATGTACGCCGAAGAACCGACCATTGGTTCGATAATACCGCTTACGCGGACGTTCGCCTCGATGCGGCGGCCCGTGGTTTGTTCGACGCTGATAGAGTCGCCAGGCGCCGCATGAAGCTTGACGGCGAGCGCCTGCGCCAACACCATGCCTGATGGCGGAAGCGTCAACGTCTGTTCGCGCTGACCGATCACGCGATTGAGCCGCGCATTCGCCGGCACACCGAAGACTGCCTCGTGCACCATGCGCCCGCCGTGCCGGAAGATCAGCTCATCGATCCGAAACGGCTCCGCGTAGATGACGCCTGGCAGCCGCTGAATGTCGTGGAGAGCGCCCATTTCGCGCGGCTGCATGAAAGAGAGCGTGACAGCTTGTCTGTTGGCGACATCGAAATGGACATGCAGCAAGTGGTCCATCACCGCCGGAAAGGTCCGCGACACGACCAGGAGCGCAATGGCGAAAGCGATCCCTAAGGCAGTCGTCGCCGCGCGGCGCGGGAACCGGATGATGCGCCGAAGGATGATGCGGCTCTTCGCATCAAGACGTTTGCTGAGCGCGGCGATCGAGCGCCCCGTCTCGAAGAACGCTGTTGGCCGCGGCGGCGTCAGCGCCGTCGCCGGAGCCAGGCGCGCCGCGCGCATCACCGATACGATTGCGCCCAACCCGGCAGCGCCGATGGCGGCGACAAAGGCCCACAGATAGGTCGGCAGCGAGGCGGAAAACTCGAGCGCCGGAAAGTGATAATAGCGAAGATAAATGCCGGCCACGCCGCGCCCGAAGCCAATGCCGCCGACTATCCCGAGCAATGCGCCGATCATGGCGAAGATGAGCGCGCTCTTGGCGTAGTGCCATGCGACGGCGGCGTCGGTGTAACCGAACGCCTTCAAGAGACCGATGTTCGATCGTTCGGTGGCGATAACTCGGCCGAGCGCGATGTTCACCAGAAACGCCGCGACGACCAGAAAGAAGGCGGGTAGAAATGTCGCCATGGTGGCCAACTGGCGCAGCTCTTCGCTAAGATAGCGATCCGAAATCATGCGATCGCGCCCATAGGCGCCGGAAGATCCGTAGGGCCGCAGCTTCAAATCGATGGACCGACTTACTGCGGCGGCGTTGGCGCCGCGCCCTAAACGAAACACCGCCTCGTTGAAGGCGCCATTGAGATCGAAGGCTTGCGCGAGCGCGCGGCGCCCCATCCAGATCACTCCAAAACGGTCAGGCTGGGGAAACAGTTCGCCCGGCGCGGCTACGAATACGAATTCGGGAGAATTTGCGACGCCAACGATCCGCAATTGTTGGCGTCGCCCATAAAGCGTCGCCTGTAAGGACCCGCCGAGCGGAAGATGCAAGGCGTCGGCGAACGCTTGGTTCACCAGAACCTCGTCCGCATGCGCGGGATCGGGCCAGCGCCCGCGCGCCAGCACCAAATCATTGACCCGAGGGCGGCCGAGGAGAGGCAACGAAACAAGACGCGCCGACGCCGGCTCCTGAATCTGAGGAAGTTCGAGCAGGGCCAATGCGGCTACGCGTGTTTCGACAGCTTCAACTCCCGGAATGTCAGCCAAGTCTTGCTCAAGCCGATTCGGGGCGCGTACGAGTGAGACCCCGAGATTCGCCATGCGGTTCAGGGCGTAATAGGAGGCGCGCGTACGCTCGAGCGATTCGCGCATGCCGACCGCCATGACGAACACCGAAAGGCCGCAACCCAGCACCAACGCGACGCCGGCGGCGTGCAGGCGCATCCGCCAAACGTCTCGCCAGAGTTTTCGGTTCAGGGCGCGCATGTTCGCTACCAGACAAGCTCCGAGGGTGGCGCCGGATGAGCGTTGGTTTCGACGCCGCGGATGCGACCGTCGGAGAAATGGATCACACGCTGGCCCATGCGCGCCACATCGGCGTTATGGGTCACGATAAGCGTCGTCGAGCCATATCTCTCATTGATCTGCTGCAGCGCTTCCAGCACCCGGACTCCGGTTTTCACGTCCAACGCCCCCGTCGGCTCGTCACACAGGAGGATGGCTGGCCGCTTTGCAATTGCCCGCGCGACGGCGACGCGTTGTTGCTCGCCGCCGGAAAGCTGTGCCGGAAAATGATCAAGCCTCTCGCCAAGACCAACAAGAGACAACGCCTCGGCGGCAGGCAAGGGATCGTCGGCGATCTCGCCGACGATCTCCACGTTCTCCCGCGCCGTGAGGCTTGGAATGAGGTTGTAGAACTGAAAGATGAAACCGACATGCCTGCGTCGAAACTGGGTGAGCGCCGCGTCGTCCATCGCGGTCAGCAGCTCGCCCCGGAACAGCACTTCGCCCGAGGTTGCTCGATCGAGGCCGCCCAGTATGTTCAGCAGGGTGGATTTGCCGGACCCGGACGGCCCGAGCAAGATCATCAGCTCTTTGTCGTCGATCTCGAGATCGACCTCGCTCAGCGCCCGCACTGCGGTTGCGCCCTCGCCATAGACCTTTGTCAAATTTCGGAGGGCGAAGACCGGCGCCATTGTGCTACTTTTTTCGTTGGTCCAATTCGAAAGCTGGGTGTTGATGCAAATCAAGCGCACCGCTGCAACATTCGTCAATCGTGGGCTTCGAAATGAGTGCGAGCGTCGGCCAGCCTGCCTGCATCGAACTGCGGCTTGAGAGCATCGCGCATCTCTTCGACCCGTTCGATCCCTTTCCGCTGCCTTCACGGGATCTGGCGAAGGGCGCCGAAGATTTTATCACTGGCTGGGCTCGCGAGCTTCCGCACGACGCGCCGATCGAGATCGTCATTCATCTTCCTCGATCCGAAGCGGAAAGCGACGCCGCCAAGGGACTGCAAGATGCAATCGCTCGCCATTTCGCCTATCGCGCCGAACGGGTTGGAGGCGATGTCCATGAACTGTTTCGGGTCGGCCGCCTCTCCCTGGCTATCGGCCTCGCCGTCCTCGTGCTTTGTGTCGCCGGCGGGCGCATTCTGATCGGGGCCTTTGGCGATACGCCGCTGACGCGGGTTCTGGCGGAGGGATTGTCTATTCTCGGGTGGGTTGCGAATTGGCGGCCCATCGAGATCTTTCTTTACGATTGGTGGCCGCTGCTGCAGCGGCGGCGATTGCTGCAGCGTATTGCCGGCTCGCCTGTTTCCATCCAGCAATACTGACTAGAAGATTGCGCGCGAGGGCGTCCATCCCGTATCTCATGATAGAGTGGCTGCGCTCGAGTGAATGCGGATGCGGAGCTTGGTCGACTATGGATATCGCTGCGGCCTGCCGCGATATGTTCAAGCTTAACGCCGTCGAGGCTTTTGGCGGGCGCTTTCACGTTCCATGCGCTGACGACTATCCTTGTCTGTTTGCCTGGGACAGTGGCTATCATGCGTTGGCGCTGCGCAACCTGGATCGCGCGGCCGCCGTTAGCGAACTCGCCACTTTGTATCAGGCCAACACGACGGAATCCGGCCTCTTAGCGCATGAGCGCCCAATCCCGGTTGCTGCCGAACGAACCCAGTTTGTGGTCGACACAATTGGCCCAATCTATCGACCGGACTTGAGAAGCTGGCTGATCGATCCTCCCGTTGCAGCGTTCGCGGCAGCGGAATTGTTCGATGTCGGCGGCGATATCGGTTTGCTCGAATGCGCGAGCAGACATCTCATCGCAATTGACCGCGTACGCACATTTGCACCGGGCGAGCTGCCGGTGATCCTGCATCCGCTCGAATCGGGCGCGGACGCGTCGCCGCTCTTCGACGCGCTGGTCGATGTGTCGTCCCAGAACGGCTACATCGCCCAGCTTCATGATCTGAGTCACGCACTCGCGGCGTGCGAAGGCGTTCTCGATAGAAGCGCGCCGTCGCGCCATCCCTTTATCGTGATCGATCCGATCTTTTGCGGTTGGTATCTGCTGGCTTTGGAAGCAGTTGCCTCGGCTTGGAGCCGAGCAGGAGATGAGGCGAAGGAAGACGAGTTTGGTGCAAGAGCCCGGAGCATCGCCGGACAGATGTGCGCTCACCTTTGGTCGGAAAGACATGTGCTCTTTGTTGGTCTTGATCGCGTTGGGCGGCGCCGCCTTGATGTCGCGACATTGGGCGGGATTGTAGCGGCGGCCAGCACCGCCATGGCGGCGGCAGGGTTTGGCTCGCAGGTGGCGGCAACGCACCTCGACCTTGCATCCTCCGTCTTCTGGGGTGCGGCAGGCATCGCCTTCAATCCGATGGGCGCGACCACCCGCTATGATGAGGGCATGCTTTGGCGAGGCGCTGTCGCATCCGGCGCCACACAATACTGGAGCTGGCTTGTCGCGACCCGTAACGGCGCGCAACTCGCCGCGAACCGATTTCGAACGCAGCTCCTGTCATTGATCGAACAGTCGGGGTTTCGCGAGTTCTACGATGCCCAAACGGGCAAGGGACTGGGAGCGGGTGTTCCCACGGGATTTACCTGGCCCGCTCTTGTGCTTGACATGAAGGCGCCGAATGGCGCGGCCGTTGATCGTGCGCAACAGTCGCCGCCTGCGGCGACGTAGAGTTGAGTTATGAAGGACATCCTGGTCCCGGTTTTCGCGCTGGAAGAGGACGAAGCGGCTCTCCGCGCGGCGATGGATTTGGCGGCGAAATTCGACGCCCGCGTTATCGTGCTGGTCCTCGCCATCGGGGCCGCTTCACCCTACGCGGATGAAGTTGCGTCTCTTTCGAAAGTCTTGGACGATATTGCCGAGCCGGCGCGCTCGGAGGCGGCGTCGCGGCGCGCGGCGATCGCCAAATGGCTGGAGCGAGCGCCGGTCGAATACGAAATCCGCGACATTACCGTCGAGGCCGCACTGATCTCCGACGAGATTCTCGCCCATGCGCGCTTGGCCGATCTCATCGTGATCACACGCACGCGCGGCGATGAGCGTGCGCGCCGCGAATTGTTCTCGGACGTGCTGTTCAAGTCCGGCCGGCCGGTGTTGCTGATTCCGCCTGACGCGCCGGCGTCGGAGAACGCATGGAATCGAATCGTTATTGCGTGGGATGCGAAGCCGCAGGCGGTGCGTGCGATTGCTGCAGCGATGCCGCTGCTGCGGGCGGCAGAGGCAGTTCGACTGGTCACGGTCGACGCTCGGCCAAGCAGAAGCGGACATGGGCAGGCGCCCGGCAGCGACGTTGCCGCCTATCTGGCGCGGCGCGGCGTGCGGGTGGAAGTCCATAATGTCGACGGCTTGGGCCGCTCCGCCGGGCGCGCCATCGCCGACTGCGCGGTCGAGTTTGGCGCCGATGTGATCGTCATGGGCGGCTATGGCCATTCACGGGCGCGCGAAATCGTCTTTGGCGGGGTCACCCGCGACCTTGTCGGCGCGTCGACGACGCCGCTCTTCCTAGCGCACTGAATCCGGAGAACAGCGCATGACTTGCAAGACTATCGTCACCGTGGCGTCCGGAACGGCGGAGGACGCCGCTGTGTTCGCGGCTTCGACGAAGCTCGCGGCCAAGTTCGGCGCCGCCGTTATCGTCGTCCCGGCGTTCCCGGACGCAGCTGCGGACTACATCGGCTATGGCACGGCGCTCGCCCCAGGCAAAAAGGCTGGAGCGATCGAGCATGTGCGCGAGGCGGAGAAGGAGGTGCAGGGCCAAGTCGAGGCTGTGGGGCGCTCCGCCGCCGAGCGAGAAGGACTGACATGGAAGGGCGAAGGAGCCGGTTCATTCGATGTGCGGCTGCGCGCGCTTATACCCGCGAACGACCTGAAGGCGCTTTCGCCACTTGCCGACATCACCGTCTTCGGCGGCGCTGCCGCGACAGATGTCTTTCTGCTTAGCGAGCTGTTCGCCGCCGCACTGCTTGGCATGCAAGCGCCGGTACTGATCATCAAGCGGGGCCCGTTCGATGTCACGCGCATAGCCATCGCCTGGGACGGCAGTTTTCAGGCGGCGCGAGCCGTGCGCGCGGCGCTTCCGCTGCTGCAAGCGGCGTCCTCCGTCATAGTGGTGACGAACAGCGACGATCTTGCCGTCGAGCGTTTCGACCCTAAGCCGATCATGCGGTTCCTCAAGGATAACGGCGTCTCCAATGCGGTTTCGAAGTCGGTTCGCGGCGACAACATCGCTGCATCCCTGCTGCAAGCGGCGCGCACCGAGCAATGCGGCCTGCTTGTGGCGGGAGCTTATGGGCGACCGCGCCTGATGGAATTCGCGTTGGGCGGCACGACGCGGGCGCTGGTGAACGCAGCCGAAGGCCCGCATCTACTCTTGGCGCACTGATCCGCATTGCGCCAAGGCGCGGCCTTCCGCGGCCGGCTTGGAAAGATATGCGCGCGTGCTAATATACTGGCTTATTCAAGAGCATTGCGGATCATGAAAGCACTGAAGCCCAAGCTGTCGCCGAGAAAGGCGCGCGCGCGTCTGGAATCTCGCGCAAGCGATGCGACGCGTCTCCTGAAGCTCTTGGCCAACGAGCAACGGCTCAAAGTGCTGTGCCGGCTGAGCGGCGGCGAGCTGTCCGTCGGCGAACTCGCCGAACACGTCGATCTCGCTCAGTCCGCGCTCTCGCAGCACCTTGCCAAGCTTCGCGCCGATCGCCTCGTTGCGACCCGCCGCGACGGCCAGACGATCTATTACCGCTTGGCCGATCCGACGACCGAAAAGCTAATCGGCGTTCTCTGCGATATCTACGGCGGCCACGATTAGCGGAAGTGGGCGCCCGGTTTGACGCCCAGCCGCTTGAACAGCATCGCCGCGGGACAGAACCCCGTGAACGACGCCTGTAGCATGTTCACGCCGGCGAAGGCGGCAAGCCAGAGCCAGGCGGGATGGACGAGAGCCGAGAGCGTCAGGCTCACGAGCACCACGCAACCGGCGAAGGCGAGGACGGCGCGGTCGAGATTCATGTTCTGCTCCGTGCGACAAGTCTATTCAGCGAGCGCGTACGATCAGGGATCGCTCTCTTGACTATATATAAGTAATAGTGCATATACGCAAGTATGCACACAATGGCTGACAGTAGACTGGAGACGACGGATGAGGCGGCGGCGCTGTTGAAGGCGCTGGCGCATCCCCACAGGCTGATGATCGTCTGCCAATTGATCGACGGCGAGCGCAGCGTCGGGACGCTGGCCCAGGCTCTAGGCGTCGGCGAGACCGTCGTTTCGCAGCACCTCGCCGTTCCGCGCCGCGAACGGCTGCTTACCCCGCGTCGCGTCGGTCAGCC
>JAFEDV010000350.1 GCA_018241475.1 Pseudomonadota bacterium
ATGGCATAATTCTTCTGTGAGAGCCGCACGTAGTGGCGCATGGTTTCCGGCTCTGAGAGGCCCGGCAGATCGAGCGACGCCTTGCGGCCGAGCCCTCCGAACTTGTCGGCGCCGCCTTTGGGTTCGGGCAGATCGACGCCGGTGCCGGTGGCGTGACCGGTTTCGAAGATGAGGCCTTCTGCTTGCAGCAGGCCGCGATTGCCGGAGACGGTTTCGGTTTTCATTTGGACACTCTGGTCAGCAGAGAAACAAATTGAGTCATTCCGGACGCGCCGGAGGCGCGATCCGGAACCCAGGGGCGATATGCACCGCGCTCTACGATTCCTGGGTTCCGGGTCTCGCTCCGCTCGCCCGGAATGACTCTAAGCGAGAAGACGCTCACGAAAGCGCCCCCTTCATCGCTTTCGCGTAGGCGCCGATGTCTTCGTCGGTATTCATTTCGGTGGCGGCGGTGATGATGACGTCATCCATGCCGGCTTTCGGATTGAGGCGGCTCATGGCGACGCCGGCGATGACGCCTTGGCTCGCGAGCTTGTCGACGATGGCATTGGCGTCGCCCTTCACGCGGATGGCGATTTCGTTGAAGAAGCGCTTGGTCAGCACCTCGACGCTGGGGAGTTTGCCAAGCGCATCCGCGAGCGCGACAGCCTTCTCGTGATTGAGCTGCGCCAGTTGGCGCAGACCCTTCTCGCCCAAGAGCGTCATGTGGATGGTCCAAGCCAGCTGGCAGAGACCGGAATTGGTGCAGATGTTCGACGTCGCCTTTTCGCGGCGGATGTGTTGTTCGCGGGTGGAGAGCGTCAGCACGAAGCCGCGCTGACCATCGACGTCCACGGTTTCGCCCGCGACGCGGCCCGGCATTTGGCGAACGTATTTTTCCTTTACGGCGAAGAGCCCGACATAGGGCCCGCCATAGTTCAAGGCGTTGCCGATGGATTGGCCTTCGCCGCAGACGATGTCGGCGCCGTAGGCGCCACCCGGCTCGATGGCGCCGAAGGCAACCGCTTCGGTGAAAGTGGCGACCATCAGCGCGCCAGCGCTGTGCGCGGCGTCACCGATCGTTTTGAGGTCAGTGATCGTGCCGAACACGTTCGGCGATTGCACGATGACCGCGGCGACATCGGCGCCGAGATGCTTGGTCACCGCGGCTTCGTCATCGATCGCCGCCGGCAGTGCGACGATCTCGAGCCCCTGGGCTTCGCAGGCGGTGCGCGCGGTTTCGACGTAGTGCGGGTGGCAGCCGCCGGAGAAGACGATCTTCTTCCGCTTGGCGATGCGCGCGGCCATCAAAGCCGCTTCGCTCGTCGCAGTTGAGCCGTCGTACATGGAGGCGTTGGCGACTTCCATGTCGAGCAGGAGCGCGACTTGGCTTTGGAATTCGTAGAGCGCCTGCAACGTGCCCTGCGCGATCTCCGGCTGGTACGGCGTGTAGGCCGTGAGGAATTCGCTGCGCTGAATGATGTGATCCACCGTCGACGGCACGTGATGGCGATAGGCGCCGGCGCCGAGGAAAAACGCCGTGCGGCCGGCGGGCGTGTTCTTCTCCGCGAGCCGCAGCATGTGGCGATGCACTTCGATCTCGCCCTGCGCCTTCGGCAGATCGACGAGATCCTTCAGCAACGCAGCCTTCGGCACGTCCGCGTAAAGCGCGTCAACAGATTTGGCGCCGATGACGCTCAGCATGTCTTTGCGGTCAGCATCGGTAAGCGGAAGGTATCTCATACGGCACAGGCCTCGAAAGCGAACGCGCTCCCTCCCCCCTTTCGGGGGAGGGGTAGGGGTGGGGGGGCGATAAACCGCTGCAGTCGCGGCAGAATTGAGCGCGGTGCGTTTGCTCGAAGGGGGCGACGCGTTGGAACGCCCCCCACCCCCTGCCCCCGCCCCGCAAGGGGGCGGGGGTTCTTTGCGGCTACAAACATCAAAGCCCCTTCACGTAATCGGCGTAGGCGGCTTCATCCATGAGCGCGTCGACTTCCGCCTTATTCGCCACCTTGATCTTCACGAACCAGCCCGCGCCTTCCGGCGCTTCATTGACGAGGCCGGGATTGTCGGCGAGCGCGGCGTTGGCGTCGACGATCTTGCCAGCGATTGGCGCATAGACGTCGGACGCGGCCTTGGCGCTTTCAACCACAGCCATATCGGCATGCGCGGCGAAGTCCTTGTCCTTCGCGGGCAGCTCGACATAGACGACTTCGCCGAGTTGCTCGGTCGCATACGAGGAAATGCCGATGGTGGCGACATCGCCGTTGAGCTCAACCCACTCGTGGTCCTTGGTGTAGCGCTTCGTCATTGGCGGCGACTCCTTGCAGCGATTGCGTTTGCAGTTGCACTTCCCGCCTCCCTTGGGAGGAGGGTTAGGGTGGAGGGGCGAACGACTGGGTGCGTTTTCAGCGAGCGAGCGCAATAAGGTGAAGCAGCGCGCTTGAACGTTCGCCCCCTCCCCCTACCCCCGCCCCGAGGGGAGGGGGAGCAGATCATTGGCCGCATCATTTCTTCCTCACATAGCGATGCGGCACGAACGGCAGCGGCACGATGGTGGCGCTGCGCGGCGTGCCGCGAACCATCAAGTCGACGACATGCCCGGGTTCAGCGTGCGCGGCCTCGACATAGCCCATCGAGATCGGGCCGTTGAGGATCGGTGAAAAGCCGCCAGACGTGACCATGCCAATCTTCTTGCCGTCCTTCATGATCTCAACACCCTCGCGCGCCGGCGCGCGATCGTTGGGCCGGATGCCGACGCGCTTGCGCGCCGCGCCCAACTCGTACTCGCGCAGGATGCGCTTGGCGCCTGGGAAATCGGCCGCCTCGCGGCGGCGCTTCTGGATGGTCCAAGCCAAATCCGCTTCGATCGGCGAAGTGGTCGGATCGAGGTCGTGGCCGTAGAGGCAAAGTCCTGCTTCCAGGCGCAACGAGTCGCGCGCGCCGAGGCCGATCGGCTTCACTTCGGGGTGCGCCAGCAGCGCCTCGGCCAAATCCTTCGCGTGTTCGGCGCGCACGAGAACTTCGTAGCCGTCCTCGCCGGTATAGCCGGAGCGCGTAATGGTGAGGCGGCCGAAGCGCTCGGTCTCGACTCGGCGCACGGACATGAAAATCATGTCGCTCAGTTCAGGCGCGATCACGGTTGCGGCGGCTTTCGAGGCAGCCGGCCCCTGCAGCGCCAGCAGGCAGCGATCGTCAGCGCGAACCAGATTGGCTTCGCCTTTGGTCGCCGCCTCGATCAGTTTCCAGTCTTCGATTTTGCAGCCAGCGTTGACGACGATGTAGAGATCGCCCGCGGCGGCCGCTTCGGCGGGACGCGCAATCATCAGGTCGTCAAGAATGCCGCCATCGGCATTGAGCAGCATGGTGTACCGGACCTGCCCCGGCTTCAGCCCTTGGATGTCGGCTGGGACCAGGCGTTCGATCAGCGACGCCACCTTCTTGTGGGCGGCGTCGCCCTCGAGGCCGTGGCCATTCGGCAGCGCGAAAAAGCACGGTCCCATGTGACTGACGTCGAACAGTCCGGCATGCTCGCGCGTCCAAAGATGCTCGGCGATCAGGCCCTCGAACTGGATGGGCATTTCATAACCGGCGAAGTCGGCGAACTTCGAGGTGCGCGCGCGCCAAAGTGCGTCGAGCGACAGCTTCTTCGAGGATCCGGCTTCGGCCATCGGCTCAATCCCAGGTTCGCGCGGCGCGTGCGCCATGGCACGCTGCCCCCGCTGTCCTGGCGCCTGAGAGATTTACTCCTTCGGCGGCTAAGCACCTCGGGCTCACCGAGACCCCGGATCGCCGCTATCGCGTCGTCCGGGGCGCTTCGCGCTTTCCAGCGTGTTCATCCCCCCACGGTCCGGATCCCTGAGAGTTTCCGGGGCGGTTGCTCCTTCGGGGGCGGCCTTATTCGCCGACTCTCTCCCGCGGGGTTCCTTTGTCTGGCCGGAACGGGGCGACTCAGCAGCGTCGGCCCGGCCCGTCGGCGCGGAAACTGGTGTGGCCGAGGCGGAGAGTCAATTAGCCCAGCGAATGAGCGTCTCGCCCCTCAATAGGGCGTCGGTTTCCCGCGTGTACTTGGCGCCCGCCGCGTCATGGAGATCGAGGCCCCGCAGCAATCTGAGGGGCGCCCGCGAGCCCTTCCTGGCCCGCACGATGATTCGCTTGGCGGGTTCGCTGGCAACGGGCCGGATGGGGACAATCTCGACGCCGCCGAGCCGGCCTTCAAGCGCCGACATGATCTCCCCGAGTTTCGAGGCGCGATGAATGAGCGTCAGGGCTGCGCCGCCGCTTAGACGATCCGCAAGGGCTGCGATCCATTGACTGACGGCAATGTTTGTAACGTGCGCGTGATGACGCGCTTCAGCCGGCGCGCGCCCCTCGCCATCGGCATCGAACGGCGGATTAAGGAAGACGCCGTCGAAGACGCCGTAGTCTGCGGCCTTGTCGAGCGCATCGCCTGTGGCGATTTCGATGCGATGCACCATCGCGTTCAACGCGACATTTTCCCTTGCGATCTCCGCGATGTTCGACTCGCGTTCGACTCCGAGCAACGAAATGTTCTCATTGCGTACGGCGACCGCGATCAACGCCGCGCCCACGCCGCACCCCGCCTCCATCAAGCGCATGCCGTCGCGCGCCTCGACCGCGGCTGCGAGCAGCAGCGTATCCACATTCACACGATAGCCGCGCGCCGGTTGGCGGATGCGCAGGCGGCCGCCGAGCAGGGCGTCTTCCGTGACCTCGATTGCCGTCATTGATGCGGATGCGACCCATTCGCGCGACCGGGGGAACAAAGCTTGACCCTCGCGCTTGCCCCCAGCATCGTTTTACGGTGACGTGAAGGCAAGCGGAGGCCTTTTGGGACCGGCGGTCGAAAAATCCAAACGGCCCCGGCCCAACGCCGTGGAACGGCTGAGCGCCCTCTTGGCTGAGGACATGGCCGCCGTCGACGCCATCATCCACCTGCACATGACCAGCCCCGTCGGCGTAATCCCCAACCTGGCCGCGCACCTGATCGACGCGGGCGGCAAACGCATCCGGCCAATGATAACCTTGGCGTCGGCCCGCCTCCTTGGCGGAGGCGGCGACGGCCCGCGCAAGCTGGCGGCGGCGGTGGAGTTCATCCATTCCGCGACACTGCTGCATGACGACGTTGTCGATGTCTCGTCCATGCGGCGCGGCAAGAAGAGCGCGAACACGATCTGGGGAAACTCCTCCAGCGTGCTGGTCGGCGATTTCCTGTTCGCGCGCTCCTTCAATCTGATGGTCGAGACCGGCGATTTGATGGTGCTCGACATTCTGGCGCGCGCGGCGAGCGTGATCGCCGAAGGCGAAGTGATGCAGCTTGCCGCCGCCAACGACGCGGAAACCACGCGCGAACGCTACATGGAAATCGTCGGCGCGAAGACGGCGGCGCTGTTTGCGGCGGCAGCCAAATCCGGCGCCGTGACGGCGGGTCGCCCCGGCGCGGAGGCGACTGCGTTGGAAACCTACGGGCGCGAACTCGGGCTGGCGTTCCAGCTCGTCGACGACGCGCTCGATTATGGCGGCGCGAGCGCCACCATGGGCAAGAATACGGGCGACGATTTCCGGGAGGGCAAGGTCACGCTGCCGGTGGTGATTGCGCGCGATGCGGGCGGCGCGGCCGAGCGCGCATTCTGGCGGCGCGTCGTCGCCGAGACGCGTTCGGATGACGATTTCCATCGCGCGGTCGCCCTCATGAAACGCCACAATGCGATCGAGCGAACTCTGGAGACAGCGCGTCAGCACGCTGCGCTCGCCAAGGCGGCGCTATCGGCGCTCCCCGGCAATGCCTACAACGAAGCGCTTTCGGAGATCGCGGATTTCGTGGTCGAGCGCGGCTATTAGATCTCGGCGATGCCGCGTTTGACGGCGTAGCGGCGCACGATCGTTGCAACGAGAATGGATGCGACGGCAAGCCCCGCAAGCGCCATCCAGGCCGCTCCGGTGCGCGGCGCCAAGGCGGCGGCAAAGCCGATCGCCCCGCAGATCGCCATCGAGCACCAATAGGCGAACGCGACACGCACGTGGCTCCAACCGGCGCGGTGGGCGATTTGATACAAGTGCTCAGCGTGCGCGTCGAGCAAGCTCCGCCGGCGGCGAGCGCGCCAGAGCAGCGTCAGCAGCACATCAGAGAGCAACGGGAAGAACAGGATCGGCGGCACGAACGGCGAAAGCTGCGTGCGGCGGATGATGTAAAGCGATGTGAGCGCGGCGATCGCGCCCACGAACAGCGCGCCTGTGTCGCCCGCGAACAAGCGTCCGTGCGGAAAATTCCAGACCAGGAAGCCGATCAGGGCGCCGACGGCGCAAAAGCAAACGGCCGCGCCCGCCGGAGAGCCGAGCTGTGCGGCGATCGCGCCCAGCGCGGCGAGACCGATCGCCGCCGAGCCCATGGCGAGGCCGTTGGAGCCGTCCATGAAGTTGACGCTGTTGATGAGAGTGAAGATCCAAAGTGCGCTGCCCAGCAATCCGACCAGCATTGGCAGCTGCAGCGCATTGCCCTCGCCGAGCGGAAGCAGAGTGACTATCCCGACGCGCCAAGCCGCCGCCAGTGCGGCAACGGTGAACAACAAGAACTTCAGACGCGGGCTGATCGGCGTCGCATCGTCGATGAAACCAAGCAACAGGAAGGCGAACGCGAACAGCACAATGGCGGACAAGAGCGGAACGCCTTGCGCAACCAGGGTGCTCTCCCAGAGCGGAAACATCGTGAAAAGCGCGACGCCGCCGGCGAGGAATCCCGCCGCAATTCCAAGCCCGCCGCTGGTCGGCGTCGGCGCCGTGTGCGCCTTGCGCGCCACGTCGGGATGGTCGAGCGGTCCGAGGCGCACAAGCACGGCGCACGCCCCGCCACTAACCAGCGCAGCGATCGCCGCGGCGATTGCCAGTTCAACCCACACGTGTTCCCTCGCCGCGCCGGGCTATCGGGGCAAGAGTTGAACGTCAAGCACCGCCGAGTTCAGTTTCGACAACCCACCAATCGGGGTGCGCGGCGCGCAAGTCGGCAGCCAGTCGCTCGGCGGCGGCCAAATCGCCGACGAGCGCAAAACACGTTGCGCCGCTGCCCGACATGGCGGCATGTTCCACACGCGCATCGTTGCGTAGAATTTCGATGACAAGCGCAACGTCCGGCATGAGCGATTGCGCAGGCGCCGTGAGTGCGTTGCCGGCAGCGACGATGCCGCTCAGCGCTTCGCTGCGGTCGCGCCAATGCGGGGCGGCGCTCGCGGCAAAGGCGCCGCCCAGTCTCATGCGGTCGAATTCGCGATAAACGAGCGGCGTCGCCAGCTCCCGCAACGGATTCACCAGCACCGCGGCGAACGGCGGCAAGCTGATGGGCGTCCAGATTTCGCCCAGCCCTGTCATCCATGCGGGCGCGCCCCTCAGACACACAGGAACGTCGGCGCCCAGCAAGCGCGCGACCGCCTGCAAGGCGTCGGTCCCGGCGTCGATCTCCCAAAGCGCAGCGAGCGCACGCAGCGCCGCCGCAGCGTCAGATGAACCGCCGCCAATGCCCGATGCGACCGGGAGATTCTTCTCCAGCGACAGCGCCGCCTTGGCGTCGACGCCGGCTGAGCGCGCCAGCGCGCGCGCGGCGCGCAGGACCAGGTTCTCCACGTCGCCCTCGGACAGTTGATCGGCGAAATCTCCACCGATCTTCAGCGACAGGTCATCGCTCGCTTCCGCCTCGACGATGTCTCCGACATCGGCGAACGCGACGACGCTCTGCAGAGGATGCATTCCATCGTCTCGCGGAGGTCCGACCTCCAGGGTCAGATTGATCTTCGCCGGCGCGAAGACACGCACGCTCATCGGCGCGCCGCGCGTTCCGGCGCCTCATCCGGCAAGCCGCGCTCGATCTTCTGCTGGATGGCCGTTGGGTCGTCAGGCGTCAGCGAGAGCGCGCGCTGCCACTGGTAGCGGGCTTCCACCCGTCGCCCTACGCGCCAATAGACGTCGCCGAGATGGTCATTGAGCGTCGCATCCCCCGATTCCAGCTCGACGGCGTGCTCAAGGTGCTCGAGCGCGCGCGCATAGTCGCGCATGCGATAATAGGCCCAGCCGAGACTATCGGTGATCGCCGCTGAATCTGGCCGCAGCGCGAGGGCGCGCTGGATCAGGGCCAACCCCTCCTGCAAGCGCTCGCCCCGATCGATCCAGGAATAGCCGAGATAGTTCATGACATCCGGCTGGTCCGGCGAGAGCTGCAATGCGTGTTGCATGTCCGCCTCTCCGTCGGCGACATGATGCAGGCGAACGCGCGCCGCGCCGCGCGCGAACCACAAACGCCAATCGCCGGCGTCCGCGGCGAGCAGCTCGGTGTACAGCGCCTCGGCCTCGGAATCATGGCGCGTGGCTCGATAGATGTCAGCCAGCGCGCGCTTTGCCAAAACACCGCCATCTGCCGCGGCGCCGCGCGCCAGCGCTATGGCGTCGTCATCGCGGCCCTCCGCAACCAGAGACCAGGCCTCCAGCGTCCGTGCGTTGGCGGCATAAGGCGACTGCGCGTCGACCTGATGCAGCATGCCGCGCGCCAGATCGCCGTGATGCAAATCGGATTGCGCTTGCGCAAAGGCGAGGCGAGCCGCGTCGGCAGCGGGATCAAGCATCAACGCAAGCGTCAGCGCCGAAAGGCCGTTGGCGGTGTCACGTTCGCGCAGGTAAATCGCCGCCAAGCCGTAGAGGCCCGCCGCCGCGCCGCGCGCAGGCGTAAGAGGCAGCGCAGCCGCGTCTTGACCTGCGCGCAAACGCGCGCTCGCCGCCGCGAGCGCCGGATTGGCTTGGTTATCGGGCGAAGAGAGCAAATCGAGCGCCTGACCGCGGTCGCCTTGACGCGCGAGGAGATCGGCATGGCGCTCGATCGCCGGCGGCAGCCACAGACCAAGCCCGGCGGCGGTCTGATAGGCGGTGAGCGCCTCGCTGTTGCGTCCGACGTAATCGAGCGCCATGGCTTGCTGGTACTCAAACAGCGCGCCGAACGGCCGAACAACCATCAGCGGCCGGAGGTCCGGATCGATGTCCTGGACGGTGTGTTGTCCTGCCCGCGCCCAGAGGCGCATCACCCGCGCCATCAGAGCTTGCGCCGCGCTGCCGCCAGGGCTGGACAACTCGCCATCTGCCTGCGCCCAGCGCCGCTCGGTGAGCGCATCGGCTCCGCGCACAAGACGCACCACCGGCGGGGTCTGAGCGCCGCGTCCATAGCGCGCCGCGGCGCGGGCGCGATCGATGTCGCCGGCCGCGAGCGCCGCCACGACAGCGCCGTCGACGAGATCCTGATTTTCCGGCGCGCGCGTCAGCGCCGCGCTGTAGCGGTCCGACGCGGCTGCGTAGTCATCCGTCAGATTAGCAACGCGCCCCACCAGGAAATCGGCGTAAGCGTTTCCGGAGCTCAGCGTATGCGTATCGGCCGCCGCGCAAGCCGCGAGGCCGGCCCCTGCCGCCAAGGCGATCGCAGCCCGCCTTGGACTCACAGATCTTGCCGCTGCGCCGGGCCCTCCGGCAGCGTGACCCGCGGCAACGGACGTGTTTGCGGCGCCGGCGTCGTCAGCCCGTGGGCGATCTTTTGCTGCAGAGATTGCGTGCGCGGCACATCCGGCTGCGCATCCAGAGCGCGCCGCCACGCATCGCGCGCGTCATTCTGACGGTGCAGCCGCCAATAGATGTCGCCCAAGTGATCGAGCAATTCCGCGTTTGGATCACGGACCGACAACGCGTTGGCGCGTTCGGCGAGGACTTTGGCTTCATCGAAGTGGCCGTAAAGGTAGTATGCCCAGGCCAGGCTATCGACGACCGCGTAGTCGGTGCGGCCATTGTTGAAGCCGCGCCACAAGAGGCGGTAACCCTCTTCGAGCCCCTCCGGATGCTGGATGAGGGCGTAGCCCAGCGTGTTGAGGCGAATGACCGAGTCTGGCTGCTCGGCGAAAAGTCCGCGCGCGACTTGGATGCCGTCTGCCCAGGCCTGCGGATCGTCCATGAGAATTGAAACATAGAGGAGTCGCGTGTCGACGCTCTGATCGAGCGCGTAGGCGGCGCGCATGTCCTCGGTCGCGGCCGCGTAATTCCCAGCGAAACGATAGGCAAAGGCGCGGTAGCCGAGAATGTCGGCGCGATCGTTGGACGCCTGCGCCATGCCGAGAGCGCGTGTGTAAGAGGCGATCGCCTCATTCGAGCGTCCGGTGCGCCGATAGATATCGGCGGCGGCGGCGACGATCGACCAGCGCGACCCTGCAGCGGCGGCGGCGCGATCGGCGGATGCGTTCGCCGCGGCGTTGTTGTGGCGGCGGACTTGGATCGACGCGCGTATGATGTCGGCGTCCGGCGCAAAGACGCTGGTGGCGGGCATGAGATTGATGATGCGTTCGGCTCCGTCGAGGCCGCCCGCATCTTGCAATTCCTGAGCGGCGAAGAGGCGCCAATCGTTCGCGTCGGGCGCCAGGAGCACGCCGAGCTGCAACAGCGCCGCGCCGGACGACGAGGTCAGCCCGGCGGCCGGATCCTGCTGGCTCAGTGTCTGCTGCAAGTTCTCGGATTGCGTCAGGTATTCGGAGAGGAAGATCATCCAGCGTCCGGCCGCGCTTTTCAGATCGAGCGGCGCCTCAAGCGGCTGCCGGCCGGCGTCGAGGCGGCGGAGATTCTCCTCCACATCCGCCGAACGCGGGGCGAATTGGGCGACGATGCCGTAAAGGCGACGCGCCTCCGCCGCACGGCCGAGACGGTGGTTTACCAAGGCGGCGCGATAGACTGCATGCGTGACGCGGGTTGCGCCCAACGCCCGCTGCAATTCTTCCATGTTCGCCGGCTCGGAGGTCGGCGGCGGCGTGAGATCGAGGTGGGAGATCATCGTCGCGTAATTGGCGGCCGCCTCTTGCAGCCGGCCGGCGCCTTCCAGCACCAGCCCCTTCTCCACCGCCGGCAGCGGCGCGGGCAGATTGTCGCCGCCGGAATCGACGCGCTGCACGGCCTGATCGACGCGCCCCTCGGCGGCAAGCAGGAACGGCTCGAACATGTCGCCCAAGCCGCCGCGAACGCCGCCAGGAGCGTTTTCGAGATCGGTCCGCGCTTCAGCGAGACGATCCGACGCAAAGTCGTCCGTGAAGACGAGCGTCGTCCAAAGCGGCGTGTGATCGCCCTGGGCGACTTCACGGCGCGCCTCGCGCACAAGATAATCGACATCCGCCGCCATCAGCGCCGCGGACGGATCGGCGTAGGTACGATTGGGCGCCGGATTGGGCGGCGACGTCGTGCGCAATAGGGCGGCCGGATCGCGCTCGACCGGCGCCGCTGGACTCGCCGCCGCCGGCGCACTCGCCGCCAGCGCCGGGATCATCGCGCTGCCCGCTGCAAGCCCAAGCGCCGCAACACTCGCTGACAAGATCGCCCAACGCATCGTTTCGTCCTTTCTCCCGCCTCGCGGGATGCGGCTCACATGTTGGCGTAGTTCGGCCCGCCGCCGCCCTCGGGCGTTGTCCAATCTATATTCTGACTTGGGTCCTTGATGTCGCAGGTTTTGCAGTGAACGCAGTTCTGCGCGTTGATCTGGAACCGGGGATTGGACCCTCCCTCATCGGTGAGCACTTCATACACGCCAGCTGGGCAATATCGTGTCGCCGGTTCGGCGTATTCGGGCAAGTTTAGCCGAATGGGGATGGAAGGGTCCTTCAATACCAGGTGAACTGGCTGGTCTTCTTCGTGATTGGTGTTGGAAAGGTAGACCGAAGACGGCTTGTCGAAAGTGAGAACACCGTCCGGTTTAGGATAGAAGATCGGCTTATGCTTGGAGGCGTGTTCGGTGGCGGCGGCGTCCGACTTGCCGTGCTTCAGCGTGCCGAAGAATGAGATGCCGAAGAGCAGCGTCGTCGTCCACATGTCGAGCATGCCGACGACGCCGCCCCAGAACGTGCCGAGCCTTGAGAGCAGCGGTTTGGCGTTACGGACGCGGTGAAGGTCTTGGCGAACGCGGCTGTCGCGGAAGGCCTCTTCGTACTCGACAAGCGTATCGCGCTGGCGCCCGGCGCGGATCGCCGCGAAGGCGGCTTCGGCCGCCAGCATCCCCGTCTTCATCGCGTTGTGGCTGCCCTTGATGCGCGGCACGTTCACGAACCCCGCCGCGCAGCCGATCAACGCGCCGCCCGGAAAAGCCAGCTTCGGCACCGATTGCAAGCCGCCCTCGGTGATGGCGCGGGCGCCGTAGCCGATGCGCTTGCCGCCGCGAATGTATTGCGCGATTTCGGGATGCAGCTTGTGACGCTGGAATTCGTCGAACGGCGATACGTACGGGTTTCTGTAATTGAGGTGGACGACGTAGCCGACGCTCACCAGCCGATCGCCCCAGTGATACATGAACGAACCGCCGCCGTTCTTGTCGTCGAGAGGCCAACCGACGGTGTGCAGGACAAGACCAGGCTTATGCTGCGCGGCGGGAACTTCCCAAAGCTCCTTGATGCCAATGCCGTACTTTTGCGGATCGCGACCGGCGCAGAGATCGTAGCGCTTTTGCAGGACCTTCGCGAGCGAGCCGCGCGCGCCTTCAGCGATCAGCACGTACTTGCCGTGCAACTCCATGCCCGGCTGGTAGTCCGGCTTATGATGGCCGTCGCGGGCAATGCCGAACACGCCGGCGACGACGCCCCTGAGCGCGCCGGCGTCATCGTACGCAGGCGCCGAGGCCGCCATTCCCGGATAGATTTCGACGCCAAGCGCTTCAGCCTGTGCGGCAAGCCACTTCGTCACGTTCGACAATGACACGATATAGTTGCCGTGATTGCTGAAGAGCGGCGGCATCAGGAACATCGGAAGCGCGGCGGCGCCTGCCGGGCCGAGAATCTTGAACTGGTCGTGGGTGACGGGCGTGTCCAGCGGAGCGCCCCTTTCCTTCCAGTCCGGGATGAGTTCATTGAGGCTGATCGGATCGATCACTGCCCCCGAGAGAATGTGCGCGCCGACTTCCGCACCCTTTTCGAGCACGGCGACGGCAATCTCGCCGCCCTTTTCCGCGGCGAGTTGCTTCAGACGGATAGCGGCGGAAAGGCCGGCGGGCCCTGCGCCGACAATCACGACATCGTATTCCATGGCCTCGCGGGCGACTTCGTCCGTCATTTCCACCAACTCGATCAGACCTTTGCGCCTTATCGAAGCTGCGCTTGGGCGGCGCAAGGCTGTGCGATGGCTTTGTTAAATCGGCCGAGTCCCGCCAAGATGCGAGCCGATGAATAGCGGGATCGCCCCGACCGACGCGGCGCGCGCGCTGCTTTCCTTCTGGCGAGCGGCGGGCGTCGACATGGATGAAGCCGAAGCGGTTTACGCCGGCAGTGCGCCAATCCAGAGCGCCGGCGGGGCGCCGGCGGTCGTCGCGAGGCCGCCGGCTAGGAGGCCGGTCCGGGTCCGGTCCGCCCCCGAGGCGCCCGTCGAGACCGCCCGCGCCATGGCCGCCGCAGCGGCGACCATCGGCGAACTCCAGGCCGCTGTGGAGAAGTTCGACGGCTGCGCCCTCAAGGCGACGGCCCGAAATACCGCGTTCTCCGACGGCGCCCTGGACGCCCCTGTGCTGCTGCTGGGCGAGGCGCCGGGCCGCGACGAGGATGAACAGGGAAAACCCTTTGTCGGCCGCTCCGGCCAGCTTCTCGACCGGATGCTGGGCCAGGTGGGGCTGAGCCGCAAAACTAATGTCTTGATCTCGAACACCATTTACTGGCGTCCCCCCGGCAACCGCGACCCCACCCAGGGCGAGATCGTGGCCTGTCTGCCCTTCGTCGAACGGCTTATCGAATTGAGTCAGCCGCGGCTCCTGCTCCTTACCGGCAAGGCCGCCGCCCATACGGTGCTCCGGCGCGAAGATGGGGTCATGAAACTGCGCGGCAGGCGGTTGAACTATGTCCGCGAGGGGCTCGCGACGCCCATCAACACTATGGTTATGCTTCACCCCGCATACCTTCTGCGTCAGCCGCAGCACAAAAGGCTGGCGTGGGCGGACCTGCTCGCGGCCGAGGCTTGGCTCAAGGAACTCGGCGTCGAACTGTCCGCCCGACTTCCAGGATTCTAGGATCGGGCGCCGATGACGTTTCGCACCGCCTTCGCAGCCCTCTCCATCGCCGCGCTGGTCGCGCCCGCAAACGCCGCGGCGCAGCCGCGCGTACTGGCGCTCTCGCCGCACGACGAAACGCTCTACCGCCAAGCGTTCGACGCGATCGATGCGCACAATTGGCGCGGCGTCGCCGCCCCGCTCTCGCACGTCGATGACAACACGCTTGCAGAGACCGTGCGCGGACGGATGCTCGCATCGCCCGCTTATCACGCCAGCTACGGCGCGCTGGCGCAATGGCTGGCCCACAACGGTGAACTGGCGGTGGCGCCATCGGTGTACGAACGCGCGCAAGCGGCGCGGCCGCACCGCGGACGCGGACGCCACAGGCATGCGGTTGGACCCGAGCCGCCGGCGCCGGATCCGTTCGAGCGGCGCACGCTGCCCGGCACGCCCCCAGACATCGTCGGCGATAGCGCCGCCGAGCGCTCTGCGATCAGCGACCTCGCGGAGCGTGTCGGCAATGGCGACGACACCGGCGCACGCACGCTCGGCGCACAGCTCTTGTCGGGCCCGCGCTCCGGCCAAGCAGCGTGGTGGCTCGGGCTGCTGGCTTATCGCGCGCACGATTACGCGGAAGCGGCGCGCCAGTTCGAAACAGCGGCGCAATGGCCGTACTTCGGCGGCTGGGCTTCGGCCGGCGCGCACTACTGGGCGGCGCGCGCCCGATTGGCCGCTGGTGAGAGCAACGGCGTCGCCGAACACCTCGAAGCCGCCGCCCGGCGGCCATGGACGTTCTATGGCCAGCTCGCCGAAGCGCAATTGGGCCGCGACAGCGCCCTCGACTTTACGCCGCCGGAGATCGACCCGACCGCGCTGCGCTTGTTCATCGACGCGCATCCGGAAGCGCGACGCGCAGCGCTGCTCGCCCAGCTGGGCAGGCTCTCGGAGGTTGAGGGCGAACTGCGCCGCCTGCACGGCACGCTGCAGCAGCACGACGATCGTTCGTTCCTGGCGCTGGCGATCGCGTTGCAGGCGCCGAGCGCGCAGTTGCGTGCGGCCGAATATGGCGGTCCGTCGGAAGCGGCGGGCTTCTGTCCGGACACGACGTTCGAGCCATCGAGCGGCTTCGCGCTC